>JASHTU010000664.1 GCA_030040395.1 Acidobacteriaceae bacterium | reverse complement strand
GGTCCAGCTTGTCCCGGGAATTCGTAAAATCCTGCAGAAGCTCCACTTCTCGGTCGAAGTGAATGAGGAACGCCTGGTCGCCCTGCTTGGCGTTCTTCGGTTCGTCGGGGAGCATCAATTGAACGAATTTCTCGGCGGCTTTGCGCTCCGCGTCCAGGGCTCCTTCCACGCTGCGGCTGGTGTCCACCAAAAGCCCTAGCATGAACGGCAGATCGCTCTGCTGCGAAAAGCTCTTGATCACCTGCGGCTTCCCGTCCTGGGTCAGGGTGAAGTCAGCAGCCGTAAGGGTGTTCACCAATTCACCGTGCTTGTTGCGCACCGTCACGGGAACCAGTACTTCGCGCGCCTGGACCTTCAGGTTCAGAGCCGGCTGATTAGAAGCCGGTTGGTGCAAAACCGGCTGGTCGGAAGCCGGTTGCTGCGCCGCATCCGGTAAAGGGGCAAATGTCAGCGCACAGACCACTAGACAAAAAGGAGACAGGATTCGCATCGATCTCTCCAGCAATTCCTGCATTTTAGACGCGGGCTGCCCTCGGCTGTTGACCTGGGAACAGATTTCGAAGCAAACGGCAACCGTCGACCGTTGTCACTCATTACTCAATTTGACAATTTAGAATATAATGTCATAATTACCCATAGGTGACATTATGCCAACATATGCCAAAATCGAAGAACAAGCCATTTCCCGTCTGAATGCCAACGGCAGAATTGTCATCCCTGCCCTGATCCGGGAAAAAATGGGGATCAAACCCGGGGATGCGGTTTTCATGATGCTCGAAGACGGTGTGCTGCGTATCGAGTCGCACATGAGCAAAATCCGCAGGATTCAGGAAGAGTTCAAACCTTTCGCGAAACCCGGAGTTCTGGCTTCGGACGAACTGATTGCGGAGCGGCGCGAAGAAGCACGCCGCGAGATGGAGGAGTGGCGTGGAAAGCGGGACTGACGGGCTCGCCGTTCTCGATGCCTCGGCCATTCTGGCGGTGATCTTCGCCGAACCCGGCAGCCAGGCCGTGGCGCCTCTTACGCAGGGGGCGTTGCTCAGCACTGTCAATCTGGCCGAGGCTCACGCCAATCTTTTGCTTCGCGGTTCCGGCGCGGAGTTTGCATGGCGCCGGCTACTTAGCTTGGGCTGCGAAACTTGTTTCTTCGACGAAGAGCAGGCGCGCATCGCGGGGGGTCTGGTCACGGTCACACGCCCATATGGACTTTCGTTCGGCGATCGCGCCTGCCTGGCTTTGGCCATCCAGCACAAAGCCCGGGTTTATACCACCGACCGCGCCTGGAAGAGCCCGGACCTGGGGATTGAGGTCGACGTGATCCGGTAATCGGGACGCCTTACTGCACCCGGACCAACTTAGCGCCCCATGCGGTGCTTGTTGGCCTTGATGGCTGCGCGGGCCTCGCGATCCGCTTCTCGGCGGCGCTCGGTTTCGCGCTTGTCCCAGTCCTGCTTGCCCTTGGCCAGGGCTAGCTCGCACTTAACCCGGCCGTTGCGAAAGTAGAGCCGGGTGGGTATGAGCGTATGCCCCTTGACCTGCGTCTTCTGAAGTAGCTTGCGCAGTTCATCTCGGTGCAACAGTAGTTTGCGCGTGCGGGTCTCGTCGTGATTGGCGATATTGCCGTGTGAGTATGGGCCGATATGCATGTTGAGCAGAAACGCCTCGCCGTCCTTGATGAGACCGTAGGAGTCTCTGAGGTTAGCCTTGCCCTCGCGAATCGATTTGACTTCGGTTCCGCGCAGGGCCACGCCCGCCTCGAACTTTTCCAGCAGAAAGTAGTTGTGGCTGGCGGCGCGATTGTGCGCGGCGTCGCGCTCTCCGCTGGCCACCGGATCGCGGGGCCGAAGAGCTTTTTTGGTGGTGGGAGCGTCCTTGGGAACGACCACGTGGCTGGTTTGGCGGGCCACCGGACAGCCTCCTCGATTCTTCATCCTAGCATCGGAGCGGGTCCCAAAGCGGGCTCTGGACCCGCCGCAGTGAGGCTTTGTTAAAATGGAGCACCGTTCGCTCAACCAGTTCGGAAAAAGAATCGTAAACAGCATGGGAAAGCGGGTTCGCGCCGCGGGCGGCCACGGCAGCCCGCGCCGGCCCCGCCAGGTTTGCGGGCCTGCCTTGACGCCGCCCAGCTCCATGAACCCCCTCCCTTCCGCTCCCGCTGTCTCCGCAACCCTCCGCTCGGCAACCGGCTTCGCCGTAACGCTTTTGGCCGCACTGGCCGTCTTGAGTTTGCAGAGCGCGCGGCTCTACGCCGAAGCGGGCAACGCCGATTTCAAGCGTGGGGAGAACGCTGAGGCGCGCCAGGATTACGATGCCGCCTTCGATGACTACCAAAGAGCCTGCACGCGCAACCCGAAGGATCTGCGCTTCCGCACCGCGCTTGACCGGGTGCGGGTGACCGACTCGACCATGCACGTGACCAAAGGCCGCAAGCTGCTCCAACTGGGCGATTTTCAAGGGGCGCTGGCCGAGTTTCTCCATGCCTCGGAGGTAGATCCGTCCGACGAGGCGGCGCAACAGGGAATCGCGCGCGTCCGCCAGGCCCAGGGCGCGGTGACCCCACCCGCTGAGGTCGGCCTGCCCGAGCCGGCCGGGGAACAGGCGGAGCTCAACTCCATCGCCCCGCCCGCTCAACTAAAACCGCTTTCGAATGAGCCCCTTACCCTCCACATGACCGAAGACGCCAAAGTGATTTATCAGGCCATTGGCAAAGCCGCCGGCATCAATGTGCTCTTCGACCCGGACTACAACTCGAAACGCATTCAGGTGGACCTGAGCAATGTCTCCCTGCTCGACGCGCTGCGCATTGTGGGCGACATGTCGAACACCTTTTGGCGTCCCGTCACCGCGAACACCATCTTTGTGGCCCAGAACACGCGCATCAAGCGCACTGAACTCGACGAGCAGGCGGTGCAGACCTTCTATTTGACCAATGCCTGGCAGCAAAATGACTTGAACGACGTGCAGACGGCGCTGCGCAACGTGCTGCCCAACGCCAAGGTCTACGGCGTGGCCAGCCAGAATGCAATCGTGATGCGGGCCACGCCCGACGAGCTGCTTCTGGCCCAAAAGCTGATCAATGACCTGGACAAGCCGCGTCCTGAAGTGGTGGTGGACGTGGGCGTCCTGGAGGTGAGCAAGAACTGGGAGAAGACGCTGGGTATGTCCTGGCCGAGCAGCGTGGGTGTGAGCCTGCAGTCGCCGGAGGCCTCTAGCTCCTCCTCATCTTCGACAACCAGCACGACCGGCACGACAGGCTCGACGACGGCCTCGCCGACTCTCTACGATCTGGCCCACCTGAAAGCCTCGGATTTTGCCGTCAATGTGGGATCGGCGACGCTGAATTTGCTGCTGACCGACGACAACACGCAGATTTTGCAGGACCCCCGCATTCGCGCTACGGATGGGCAGAAGGCGACGCTGACCATCGGGTCGAAGATCCCGATTGCGACCGGTTCGTACCAGACCGGCGCGGCCACGGCGCTGGTCAGCTCGCTGGTCAACACGCAGTTCCAATACATCGACGTCGGCGTCAAGGTGGAAATGACGCCTACGGTTCATTACGACGACGATGTAACCCTGAAGGTCCACATCGAGGTCAGCTCGGAGAGTGGAACCGAGACCATCAGCGGCGTCACCGAGCCGATTCTGAGCCAGCGCATTGCCGACCAGGTGGTGCGGCTGCGCGAAGGCGAGGCCAGCATCCTGGGCGGAATCCAGGACAACTCGGAACAGCAGAACTGGACCGGCATTCCCGGCTTGAGCTCCATTCCGATCCTCAAGTATCTGTTCGGCTCCAAGGATCACCAGATCATGAACGACGACATCGTCTTCGTACTGGTGCCGCACATCGTGCGCGGGGAGGAACTGGATCAGGCGAACCTGCGCGCCATCGACACGGGCGAAGGGCAGTCCATCGAATTGCGCCGGGTTGCCGCTCCAACCCAGGCAGACTCCGCGGCCATGCATCCGGCCACGCTGACCCGGCCCGGCTTCGGCGCGGTTCCCGGCCAGAGCGCTCCGCAGGCCGCCATGGCCGCGCTCGAACAGATGCGCACCAGCCAGCAGGAGAGCATGACGAACCCGCCCGCTGTGCCGCAGCCCTCCATGCCCAATGTGCCCCAATCGACCGCGCCCAGCCTGCCGCCGAATACCGGGCCCACGTCGGCGCCGCTGCCCGTCGCTGCGCCGAACGCGGCGAATACCCCCATTCCATTAACAGGAGCGATCTTTGGGTTCAATACGCCGCAGGGAGACGTCAATTCCGGCTCCACGTTCCAGGTCCCGATTACGATTTCAGGCGGCGCGGACGTGGCGTCGATTCCCTTGCAGTTCCACTACGATCCGGCCAATCTGACCCTGATCAACGTGGCGGGCGGCGACTTTCTGAGCCACGATGGACAGGCCGTGGCTGTGATTCATCGCGACGACGGGCCGGGCAACGTCACCATCGTCACCTCGCGTCCTCCGGGCGCGGCCGGGGTAAACGGAGGAGGGATCGTCTGCGTCCTTACATTTCAGGCGAAGGGCGCGGGCCAGACTGCGTTAACCATGACCCGCGCGGGCGTGGTCAACAGCAAGCAGCAACAGATGCCGGCCCAGGGCGGTTCGGGCAACATTGTAGTGAAGTAGGGAGCTTTGACCATGGGTTTCGCGCCAGCCAAAGCCGCACCGGCGCGTTCGGATGTGCGAGCGGACGGAGTTCCGGGTCCAGTGTGGACCGGGAGGATCGCGGCTGGCCGAGCGCGCCAGGCAGGCGAGCACGGATTAACGCTGATCGAGCTCATCGTCACCGTGGCGATTCTTTCCATCCTCGCCTCGGCGGCCATTCCCATCGCGCGCTTCCAGGTGAAGCGGGAAAAGGAGAGGGAGCTCCGCTACGACCTGTGGATGATGCGCGATGCGATCGACAAATATAAGGACGCTGCCGATCGCGGCGCCTTTCAAACCAAGGTAGACAGCCAGAACTATCCGCCCGACCTCGACACCCTGGTGAAAGGCGTAGACGTGCAGAGCAAGAAGCTGAAGTTTTTGCGCCACATTCCCGTGGATCCGATGACGGGCCAGGCTGACTGGGGATTGCGGTCGATGCAGGACGATCCCGACTCGGACTCCTGGGGCGGGCAGAACGTTTTCGACGTCTATTCGAAGTCTCAGGGCACGGGCCTGGACGGGACCAAGTATTCGACGTGGTGAGAGAGACAGTGGTCAGTGATCAGTGATCAGTCGTCAGCGGGCGCGGACGCACTGACCGCTGAAAACTGACTATTGATCACTGAGAGTTGGGGTAGAAAGGCTGCTATCAGGGATTCATTTACAGTGATCGGTTCTCAGCCGGCGCGCACTAACTGACCACTGATCACTCACCACTGAACACTGATAATCGGGCACCCAAAAATGCGCATCCGCCGCACCCAATCCGGCTTTACGCTCATCGAGCTGATGATTGTGATGGCGATCATCGGCATCCTGGCCACGCTGGCCATCCCCAGCTATGTGAGCGCCATCAAGCACGCTCGCGAAGCCGTGCTCAAGGAAGACCTGCACGTAATGCGCGCCGCCATCGAGTCCTACACCATGGACAAGAACAAGGCGCCCCAGTCGCTCGACGATCTGGTGCAGAACGGGTATCTCAAATCCATCCCCGAAGACCCCATGACCCACAGCACCGATAGCTGGGTGCCCGACACCAGCGACTCGATGTATTCGCTGGACGAATCCGAGCCCGGCAT
>JASHTU010000663.1 GCA_030040395.1 Acidobacteriaceae bacterium | reverse complement strand
CTCCGCCATCGAGATGCCGGGCAGCGCGATGGTTTTGTCCACGTCCTGGTCACAGTAAGTGTCTTCGATCTTCACGCCGAAGATCATTTCACCTTGTTTATTGAGCGGCCATAGGTCGGCGACGTGGTTGTATTTGTTTCCGTTCACTCCCCAGATTTGCGCCGCATAACTCGCGCTCGATCCGCGCAATCCCTGGTACTCAAGCTTGGGAATTCCCTCCCGCTCGAAGGGATAACGCATCGCCATCTGCGTGGCCACCTTCACCGCTTCGGAATCGCGCGCGTGGCACATGTGAATGCCGTGAATCCCGCAGTCCAGCAACTGCTCCAAAACCCAGGTGTTGGCGCGCATATACGCCGGATCGAGGCCGATGATGCAGGTCTCCACGAAGACCGCCGGCGTGCGGTGGCCGCTGCGCGTCGGACCGCCGTCCACCAGGCCGCGCATGAACTCGCGCAACTGCATGAAGTCGAGCGCCCCGTGCTCCATCTCCACGTTGATGGCGTCCATGTAGGTCCGCGCCATGCGCACGCCCTGCGCGTAGGGATCCACCCCCGGTCCCAGACCTGAGCCGCCGTAGTAAATCGGCTGGCCATCCTCCCAAAGCTCAATCGCCTTGTTCACTCGCCGCGGCTTATAGTTCCAATCCACCGAGGAAGGCTGAACGCCGCTGTTCACTGGCGGCTCCATCCGCGACCCAAACATGCCGCCCGTGGGGCGCCGCCGCGCGGGCGCTTCGGGGGTTTCCTGTCCCAGCACGCCTTGGGTTGCCATCCCCACACCGAGGGCCATCCCCGCCCCGAGCAGGTCTCTTCTCTTGATCTGCATAATTTCCTCTCCTTAGTAATTAACCGGTGGTTATTGGTTGGCCCTCGCTCCTCCACACGGGCTCGGCGAGAGGTTAAACTTCCAAATTTCGTCTAGCTTTTCTGAAACAATCAGAGATGTATTCCAGGACGCCTATGTACATTTCCAGTTGTGAACCGATATACCTCCAACCGCAGCCGCAGCGCAGCTCAAAAGAATATATTGAGGATAAGACTGCACACCGCGGCAACGGTGACAGTACTCTCCCCCAGCAAGGAGTGTCAAGAGCCAACTTTGCAGCCGTTAATGGCTCTCCCCATAAATATCGCAATACGGGACTCTATTACAAGCCATTCCTCAATTTCGAGGTAGACGGAAGTCTTTCGTCTATGGAAGAATCCAAGGCGGCGCAGCTTACGCCGCCAGGAGCTCATGAAGTTAGCCATCTCCCCATCGTGGTCAAAAGAATTATCCTGGATTAAATCGCGGAGGCGCGGACTTATTCCCAAGCCGGGCCATCCTACCTGCAACGGTTCCGCAATCCCAGTTCGTCGCCATCACAACATTCGCGGGTCACGACCCGTCGGAGGATTCGCTTATGAGTTTCGCAATTTCGCGCAGAAATCTCATCAAAGGATTGAGCGCTACCGCCCTGGCTTCTGAAATTCTGCCCAAACTGGCCACGGCGCAATCGGAGCCAGCGGACCAGCCGGGAAAGAAACCGTGGTGGCTGGGCAATGGCATGCCTCAGGAGAGCGCCTCTACGCCCAAAATTGCCACCGCCATCAGCCTCCGCGATGGGGTGACCGACGAGGCCATTCGCGGCGTAGTGCAAATTGGCGTCTACCACGTCCTGTCCGGCGGTCCGCACATTCCCTGGACGGTCGACCAGCTTCAACCCCTTGTTGACAAGCTCAAGGCTGGGGGCGTCACCCTCGGCAACCTCATGATCGATGGGTTTCCCAACACCATCTACGGCCGGCCGGGACGCGATGACGAGATCGACAAAGTCCGGCAATCCATCGAGGCTGCAGGCAAAGTAGGCTTACCGGTGGTCGAATATAACTTCTACGCGCATCGCGCCATGGAGGGTTACTACGAAGAGACCGGCCGCGGCGGCGCCGGCTTGACCGGCGTCGACTACGAACGCGCGAAAGGCCTGCCGCCATTGCCCAACGAGGGCGCGCACACCCTCGATGAAATGTGGGCCAACATCACGTATTTCCTCAAGGCCGTCATTCCCGTTGCCGAAAAAGCCAACGTCCGCCTGGCCCTACACCCCAACGATCCGCCCTTCCCGCTCAGCCGCGGCTCGCAGCAGATCATGGCCACCTTGGATGGTTGGAAGCACTTGATCTCGATCGTCGATAGCCCCTCTAACGGAATCACATTCGACTGCGGCGTCACCCGCGAAATGGGCGAGGACCCCGTCGTCGTCTGTCATTATTTCGGCAGCCGCGATCGCATCAACCACATGCATTTCCGCAATCCCCGTGTCTTCACGCCTTACCTGAAGTACGTCGAAGGCTTCATCGACGAGGGCGACGTGAATATGTTCGCGGTCATGCGCGAGCTTATCCGCGTCCATTACACGCGCGAATTCTATCCCGAGCACCCGCGCGCTCTCGACTACGATCGCGAGCGCGGCCCCATCCATGGCTACCCGGGCGGCGGCGGCTACGCCGGCGACCTCTATGACATCGCCTACGCCAAGGCCATGCTCCAGGCCGCGCTCATCGTCGAACGCGG
>JASHTU010000662.1 GCA_030040395.1 Acidobacteriaceae bacterium | reverse complement strand
GCGATGAGGGTCAAAGGCTGTCCGAGGAATTTCTCCAGGAAAGTCGGGTCCTGAAGGTGGATGATATTGGAGTGGTCGCGCGGCTTCTGAACGATCGACGTGTTGTCTTCGGGCATGGCAGCCTTTTGGCGCAGGATAGGAGTCTCACCTTCGGCGCTAACCTCGTATCAGCGAGCAAAGGAACTGGGCTTAGGCGAGGGCTGGAATTGAAGCGAGGTCCCCGGTATCGGATACGGACCCCAAGGGAAGCGGTCTAACTAACTGAATCGATTGGTGGACGCGGTAGGAATCGAACCTACAACCTGTCGGTTAAGAGCCGAATGCTCTGCCAGTTGAGCTACGCGTCCAAACGGGAAGGATGGTGCGACCCGAATTACTTTGCGCGTCTCGCAGGAGCAATCAATCCCTCTGCACCAACGCCGGGCGCCTAAAGAAATATAGCACAGGCTCCGGGGCCGATTCCAATGGAGCCAATCGGTGGTGACGTCAAGCTGCTTGTGTAAATAGCGGGAGAATGCGCTTTTCCATTCACAGTTGAATCTGCGGAAGGTGGAGTAGACAATGCGGGCGACGGGCCGCATGTTGACGAAACAGGCCATGGGCCGGGTGCGGTGACCCGCTCCACCCGGCGCATCGTCGCAAAGCAGAAGCAAGTGCTCTCCTGTGTTCGGCCTTTCCCGGAGGCGGCTGGTGCGGAAATTGCCCGAAGGCTCGGATGGCCGTTGAATCGAATCACGCCGCGTTGCCTTGAGCTGGGCAAGATCCGCCTAACGCAAGCTCCGCTTTTTTTGACAAGGGTGGAACGGAAACTAATCCGTGCCCTGCCCAAAAACGGCTTGCCGTTCCCTTGATTTGCCGGCGGCCATTCCCACGGAGGAGCGAAGATGGCGTCAATCAACGGGCGGGAGTTCCTTTCGGCCTCGGCGACTGCGGTGGTTGCGGTTTCAGCGGGGGGCTTTGGCGCCGAGGCTGCGGACCAGGCCAAGCAATGGTACTCGTCGATGATACGGTGCGGCTACCTGAACCTAAATGAACGCGATGCGCTCAATTTGGGTGTGGAGACCTGGATGGATTATTTTGCGTCGCTGAGGGTGGATACTGTGCTGCACAGCGGCGGTGGATCATGGCCTTTTATCCCACGGAGGTTCCTTACCAGCATCGCAGCCGGTTTCTGGGCTCGCGCGATCTGCTCGGAGAGCTGGTGACGGCCTCGCGGAAGCGGGGCATGCGCATTGTATCGCGCATGGATCCCAACTACGCGTGTGAAGACGCGGGGCGAGCGCCAAGGGGCGGCGCGGGCTCACGCGGCGTGACGGAACGATGCCGCCCAACATTATTTTTGCGGCGTTTGCGACAAGGGATCCTGAGGGCTTTCCGCCGCGCCCTTTCAAAGCCCGGGCTTCGAACGAGTTTACCGCGTTCTTGCCGGGCGCTACTTCCCTCCAGGTCCGGTTCCCGGGAAAGCAATTACAGCGTCTTGTTGTCCGCGCTACTCAGCGTCGCGTCGGGGGCGGCGCGGGACCAGGCGATGCGGAGGTCTTTTACGTCGTGCAGGGCGAAGGCGCCTGCGGCGGAGCGGGGCGCGGTGATGGCGAAGAAGTCGGCGCGATCCACGCCGGCGAGGTAAAACGCGGGACGGGCGTCGGGCGCGGCACTGGCGATTTCGACGTGGCTCATTTCGAGGTTGCGCAGGTGACGGAGGAAGAAACCGGAGGCGGGTGTGGGGCCGAAGCGGCCCGGATCGGGATAGCCGTTTTCGAGTTCGGGAGGCTGGATTTGGCCTTGATCATCTGTGCCACCGCCGGCGGTTTCGACGTAGATGTTGGCGAGCTTGACATCTTCGATTGGGTGATCGGAGATGCCGGTCAAGATGGAGCCTTGCAGGCTGGGCGCGTTGTAGCAGTCGAGGTTGCTGACCAGGATGCGGCGCATAGCGCCCATTTTGGTGGTTTCTTTGGGGCCGCGCAGGCGCGCGCCGAGACGCATGAAGAGCGGGCCGGAGCCGAGGTCGCGCATGGTGGTGTTGGCGATGGTGAAGTCCTCGAGCAGGGCGCCGTCGACGGATTCGAGCGCGTAGCCGAGGCAACCCTCGAAGACGCAGCCGGTGATGGTGATGTTGATGAAGCCGCCGTTCGATTCGGTGCCAAACTTGATGCGGCCGGTGCCGTAAGCGCGCGCGCCGGGAGGGAATTTCTTGAACGTGCCGTCGAGCACCGTGCCGAGCTGGTAAGTTCCGGTGACCCAACAGTTGGCGATGGTGAGGTTGCGGGTAGGACGGGCATAGCCGAGGGCGTAGCTGGACTTGGGACAGATGCCGTCGTCCCAAGGCGAGTTGACTGTGCAGTTGGAGACGCGGACGTTTTGGCAGCAATCGATGTCTATGCCGTCGCGGTCAGTGTCGATTTTGAGGTTGTCGATGGTGAGATTGTCGACGCCGGTGAGCAGTAGGCCGAAGTGGCCGCCCTTGAGGATGGAAAAGTCGCGGAAGACGACGTTGCGGCAGTTCTTGAGGGCGATGGATTTGTTGCCGACGCCGGGCTGCTCGGCAATGTAGACGGGGTAATTGCCGCGAGCGGAGCGGCCGGCGCCGAAGCTGAGGCCTTTGCCGTAGATGAGGCCGGGGCCGGAGATGCTGAGGTCGTGGAGGTCTTCGCCCCAGATGAGGGAGTTGCGCCAGTGGTTGTGGCCGTAGTCCTGGTAAGGATTCCAGGGGGTGTTGGGTTCCGCGGGGTCGTAGGTTCCACCGTTGTAGCCGGTGGACTGGCCGGGGAGCGGGGAATCGGCGGCGAGAATGGTGGCGCCCTGGTCGAGATGCAGGTGGATGTTGCTCTTGAGGTGGATGGAGAAGCAGAGATAGGTTCCGGCAGGGAAGAGGACGAGGCCGCCACCGGCGGTTGCGGCCGCTTCAATGGCGCGGTTTACGGCCGGGGTGTCGAGGGTCTTGCCGTCACCCGTGGCGCCGTATTGGCGGACGTCGAAGATGGCTCCGGTTGCGGCGGCAGCTTGGGCCTGGGTGGGTAAGGCGAGCGCGGCCCCGGCGGCGCCGATGCTGCCGACGCGGAGAAGATTGCGGCGAAGGAAGTTGAAGTTGTTCATGAGCGCAATTCCTGGAACGATGTTGGATGATTGGCGGTCATCAGGTGGTGGTAAAACGCGATCTTCAGGGGCGAAAGCCCCGTTGATTTTAAGCGGCTGAACGTACGGGCTAAAGCCCGTACCCTTCGCTGAAGCCTATACCCTTCATACGAGTCCCAGCCCTTCAGAAGGCCCGCGGCCTTCATAAAATCCGTACCCTTCACGGCTGGACTCTGAGGCGTCTGGACGAAGCGCTTCTCAATCGAGATGGAAGACTTCTTCGAGCGGAGCCATATTATCATCCGGACCGCCGGTCGAGAGCGATGCGAAGAAAGGGGCCATTTCGGCTTGCCAGCGGGCGTTGACGGGGTGGTACTTCATCTCCGCGCAGGAGCGCTCGAAGTCGTCAGTCTCGAGATAGCCGGCGAGGAGGCCGTCGGAGCGCAGAAAGAGGGAGTAATTGCGCCAGCCGGTCTGGCGGAGGGCATCGAGCATCTCGGGCCAGACCTGGGCGTGGCGGGCTTTGTATTCGGCGATGCGATCGGGCCGGATCTGAAGAAGAAAACAGACGCGCATGGTTTGGTTTCCTCGCCTGGAAATGGTACGACATTGCAGTTTCCCGGGTCCCAAAAGCGGTACCCGGGGTGCCCGGCGTCGAGGATGGGGCGTCGAGATTTTTAGCGTGCGACGAGGGCAGTGAAGGGAGGGACGTAGGCCATGAGATAGACGACGACGCCGACCAGGCAGGCGAGGGCGATGGAGTGAAGGATGACGAAGCGCAGGATGGTTCCCTCCTGGCCGTAGCTGTTGGTGGCGGTGCTGGCGACGACGACGCTGGGCGCCGCGATCATTTTGCCCATGACGCCTCCGGCGGAGTTGGCCGAGGCCATGAGTATGGGCGAAACGCCGACCTGCTGCGCGGTGAGTTGTTGCAGGCTGCCGAAGAGGACGTTGGAAGCAGTGTCAGACCCGCTGCTGGCCACGCCGAGCCATCCAATGAGGGCGCCGAAGAAAGGATAGAGCGAGCCGGTGCGGGCGAAGGCGAGGCCGAGGGTGGCGTCGAGGCCACAGTAGCGGGTGATGTAGCCCAAGCCGAGCATGGCGGCGATGGTGACAATGGCGAAGCGGATATTGAAGCAGGTTTTAAAAAAGGAGGAAAAGAGGGACTTGGGACTGATGCCCATGAGGAGGCCCGCGATGATGGAGGCGATGAGGATGGCCGTGCCCGAAGCGGTGAGCCAATTAAAAGTGAAGACGGCGGCTTCAGGGGTGGGCTTTGCGACCACGGGGGGAACGCGCTGTATGAAATTGTGGAGGCCGGGGACGATGAGTTTTATGGTGGTGCGTGCGTCGAGCCATTGCGAGATTTGCGGGATGCCCCAGAGGAAGACGATGACGCTCAGAATGAGCCATGGCAGCCACGCCTTGAAGACTTTGGCGCTGCCGTGTTCGTAGCGATGGCGGGATTTGCCGGTTACGTCTTCGCCCTTAGCATTGAGCACGCGCTTGGGTCTCCAGAAGCGGAGGAAGACGATCAGTACGACGATGGTGGACGTGGCGGAGACGATGGCGACGAGGGTGGGCCCGTTGTAAGTGGCCATGAACCACTGAGCGAAGGCGAAGGTGAGGCTGGCGACGAGAATGGGCGGCCAAACTTCAAGCATGGAGCGGAAGCCGGCATAGGCCCAGATCAGCCAAAAGGGAATCAAGGCGCAGAAAAGAGCCAGGATGACGGAGATGGTTTTGGAAAGCGCGAAGATATTGAGCCCGGTGACACCGTGGAGGGCGACGATGGGAATGCCGAGGGCGCCGAAGGCCACGGGCGCGGTGTTGGCGAGCAGCGAGAGCCCGGCGGCCTGGAGAGGACGAAAGCCGAGGCTGATGAGGATGGCTCCGCAGACGGCGACGGGGGTGCCGAAGCCGGCGGTGCCTTCAAAGAAGGCGCCGAGAGCGAAGGCGATCAGGAGAAGCTGGAGACGGCTATCGTCGGTGATGTTGGTGAGGCTTTCCTGGAGCGTGACGAACTGACCGGTTTTGACCGTCAGGTCGTATAGGAAGATGACGGGGAGGATGATCCAGCAGATGGGGAAGAGGCCGTATCCGGCTCCGTAGGACGCGGCGGTGAAGGCGAGGCGCGCGGGCATGTGAAAGACCGCGATGGCGATCAGGAGCGAGGTGGCGAGGCCGGCGACGGCGGCGACGTGACCCTTAACCCGCAGAATGGCCATGGCTCCGAGGAGGACGACGATGGGCAGGGCGGCGAGAATGGTCGAGACCCACCAAGGGCCGACGGGATCGTAGCCCTGGAGCCAGCGGCCATGGGCGGGGTTGGTAACGAAGAGGAAGATGACGCCCGCGGTGACCACGAGGACGGAGGCAAAGAAGAAGATGGAAGACTTGGCCGTCGCCTGCTCGGTCAGTTCGGGAGCGGCTTCTACGGGAGTACGATTGGGAGCCATGGAACCTCGCAGGGATGTTGGCTGGGCGACTTCCGCGCCTGGTTTCCAAGAAGAGCAAATTAGTTTAATTCACGAATGGCGTAAGGATCGCGAGTCACGGCTCGCGATTTCAAGAATGTAATCCGTGGCGCGGGAAGCTGTCCAGAGCAGCAGCAGAGGTTATGCGCCCTTTCCCAGATCGCGCAACGCTCCGGGATATGGCAACTCTGGAACTGCTATAGCCGCGCGGGAAGGATTCACGCGGATAGTATATCCGGGGATGGGGAAGGTTGGCTGGGCGGGGTAGGGCGCGGGGAGCGGGATGAAGCGGGGGTTGAGCGCCGACGGTCGCAGTTCGCGGGAAAAATGGCGAAGCGCGGCCGCCGGCGGGTTGGGTTTATTGTTGCGGCTCGACGACGACGAAAAGGGTGGCGCCGCCACGTTCAATGAGCAGGAGGATGGGCTGGTTGGAGGCTCCGGCGAGGGCCTGCTGATATTCATCGACGTTGTGGACCGGCTTGCGGTTCACTTCCTGGATCACGTCGCCCTGCTGGATGCCAGCCTGGGCGGCGGCGCTGCTGGGATCAACCTGATTGACCACAACGCCGCTGGCGGTGGCGGGCAGGTTGAGCTGCTGGCGGATATCGGGAGTGAGGTTCTGGACCTGGAGGCCCTTCAGGGCGGCTGGTCCCTGACCTTCGGTGGTCTCGGCGGTCTCGGCTTTCTCGGGGAATGTGCCGAGGGTGACGTTGATTTCCTGAGTGTGGCCGTTGCGGTAGACCTGGAGATTGGCCACGGAGCCGGGGGCCATCTCGGAGACGCGCAGGCTGAGATCGTCGGGGGAAGTGACGGGGGTTCCGTTGAGCTGGAGGACGATATCGCCGCGCTGGATGCCGGCCTTGGCAGCAGGGCTGTCGGGGCTGACGTCGCCGACGAGCGCGCCGCCTCCCTGGCTCAAGCCGAAGGCCTTGGCCATGTCGGGATTGACCTGCTGGATGGAGATGCCGAGATAACCGCGAATGACTTTGCCGTGCTCGACGATCTGGTCCATGATGTGGTGGGCGAGATCAATGGGGATGGCGAAGCCGATGCCCTGATTGCCGCCGCCGCCGGAGAGGATGGCGGTGTTGATGCCGACGATGTCGCCGCGAATATCGATGAGTGCGCCGCCGGAGTTGCCGGGGTTGATGGAAGCGTCGGTCTGGATGAAATCCTCATAGTGCTCAATGGCTCCGCCAAGGGCGCGGCCGGTGGCGCTGACGATGCCCATGGTGGCGGTTTCACCGATGCCGAAGGGGTCGCCGATGGCGAAGACGAGGTCGCCGACCTTGAGCTTGGAAGAGTCGCCCAGGGTGAGGGTGGGCAAGCCCGTGGCTTCGATTTTGAGGACGGCGATGTCGGTGCGGGAGTCAGTGCCGATGACCTTGGCTTTGAATTCTTTGTGGTTCTGGGTGTAGACCTCGACGTCGGAAGCGCCTGAGACTACGTGGTTGTTGGTGAGGACGTAGCCGTCAGGGTTTACGATCACTCCCGAGCCGAGGCTGTACTCGTGTTCGGTTTGGGGTTGCTGCTGTTGCTGCTGGCCGAATTGGTTGCCGAAGAACTGACGGAAGAAGGGGTCGCTGAAGATATTTGGCTGCTGTTGCTCCTTGACCACCTTGGTGGAGGAAATATTGACCACGGCGGGGAGGGCGGGATCGATGACGGAGGCAAAGCCGTTTTTGAAGCCGGCCAAGCTGACCGGCGGCGCGGCTTGCGCTTCCTGGACCGTAACCGCCGGGGCGGCGTGGATCCGATAGCCGGGCAAATGCAGGACGCCGGCGCGGACCAAGCCTCCAAAAACAAGAGCAGCTGCAACTACCATAAGGGTCCAATAGGGAAAGCTTCTTCGCGGATAATTCATGTTTCTTCCTCCTATTTCTACCGACGTTCGAGCGGTGAATGCGCCAAGCTCCTTCTTGAGTGTTGGATGCCGGATGGAGAGGCGTTAGGCCGCGATGGCCCGCAATCCGGACAGGTAATGCACAATGTCTTCGCGCGACAGCACGCCAACGACACCGTTGGCGTCGAGGACGGGGAGCTGGTTGACGCCGTCGCGCCCCATTTTCTCGAGCGCGGACCACAGGACCGTGTCGGGTTGAGTCGTGGCCAGTTCTTGAAAAGGAATCATAATTTGCGAGGCCGGTGTGCTGGGCCAATCCTGCCGGGGAACTTCGCGAATACCGGAAAAGGTGACCATGCCTGCAGGAGCGCCGGACGCGGTGACGATGGCGAAGCGAGATTTGGCCGGGGTCAAGCCCTGATCGACGAGGTCCTGGACAGAGACGTAACCGGGGACCTGGACAAAATTGCGCTCCATGGCGTCTATGACCCGGTGGCCGTCAAGAAGGGTTTTAACGGTCTCCTGCTGCAACTGGCTGCCGGCGGCGCTTTCGAGGAACCAGCCGATGAGGGCGATCCAGATGCCATCGCCGATGTCGCCGGTGAGGGCCCGCCAGACGCCATAGAAGATCATGACGAAGCCGAAGAAGCGTCCGGACACGCCGGCGGCGACGGTAGCACGGTGGTAGTTGCGGGTGGCGCGCCAGACGATGGCGCGAAAGACGCGGCCGCCATCCAGAGGGAAGCCGGGAATGAGATTGAAGAGCGCCAGGATGAGGTTGATGAGGGCCAAATAGGTGACGAGCGCGTAGACCGGCTGGCCGTTTGCGAACAAGGGCTCGATCTCCCAGAAGAAGGCTGCCAAGGCGATGCTGGTCACCGGCCCGACGAAGGCGATCCAGAACTCCTCGCCGGGGGCCGGGGGCTCGGAGGCGATTTGCGAGACGCCGCCAAAGAGAAAGAGTGTGATGCGGGGAACGGGAATGCCGTAATGCTGGGCGACGACCGAGTGGGCAAGCTCATGAATGAGAACACTGACAAAAAGCATGACGGCGGTGACGACGCCGATGAGCCAGTACTGGCTCGGAGTCCAGCCCGGAAACTCGGTGGGGAAATAGCTGTCGGCAAGCATCCATGCAAGCAGGCCAACGATCAGGAACCAGGAGAAATCGAGATCGATGGAGATGCCGTAGATCCGGCCAATCGGGATTCCGTGCCTGGACATACCTATCCTCGCTCCCCCTTGATCAATTAGATGGGGCTCAGAAAGGGAAGGATTGCCGGACGGCGAGTTTAATTGCCTGAAGGACGGTTTTCGGGCAGCAGTGGCGTGGGGGTGACGGTTGGCGTGCGAGATGATGGACGAAATTCAGGCTTTGCCCGCGCGTCAACGCCTGAGCAAGGATTCCACCGGCGCCATTGCCGGGGAGTGAACTGCGTCGCGGCGCCAGACTCCGCTGATGGCAACACCGCCGACGCCGGGGATCCACAACTGGTATGCCGTCAGAACGCCTAGCGGAGTGAATCCGGCCAGGAGGGCCGCCTGCCGCCAGGCCAGATTTTCAGGCTGCATTTCGCAAAGAAGGAGAGGATTCGATTCGCGCGCGTAGGCGAAGGTGACGAGATGCGCCAAGAGTTGTGGACACGATCCCCGCCCGCAAGTTTCTTCGCGGGCACAACAATCGAAGATCCAATACGCGCCCAAGCCTCCCGCCCCGCGCGGCAGATGGGGTGGGCTGCCGCTGCCCGGGGGCGCGCACCATCCGTAACCGATACACTGACCCTCGCGGACAAGAAAATAGCCGAGAAAGCCGGAGCGCAGGAAGCCCAGGAAGCGCCGTCGCCGCTGGCCGTCGGCAGCAAACAGCAGAACGATGGAGCTTTGGCTGGCGCGGATCCACGCTTCCCGTGAGGTGCGACCCTCCACCCGCCAACGCTCGCGCGGGCCGCTGAACTGGTATACCAGCGTCGTGGCCCGGAATTTGGCTGCAAGTTGCGAGAGCATGCCCCGGCGCACCCCTCCGCGGGTTTAGATGCTTTCGGGCGCCAGCAGGTCCGAAATTGTTTCCCGGCGCCGGATGAGACGCGCCTGCGCGCCTTCCACCAGAACCTCGGCGGCGCGGGGCCGCGTATTGTAGTTGGAACTTTGCGCCATGCCGTAGGCTCCGGCGTCGAGGAGCGCCAGCAGGTCTCCGGGTCTGACGGGGGCCAGGATGCGGTCGCGCGCAAAAAAATCTCCTGACTCACACACCGGTCCCACGACATCCACGGGACGCGGTTGGCCTGCTCGCAGGCGAACCGGCGCGATCTCATGATGGGCCTGATAAAGCGCGGGCCGAATGAGGTCGTTCATGGCCGCGTCGGTGATCACAAAGGTTTTCTTCCCGTTGCGCTTCACGTAGAGCACCCGCGTCACCAGCGCGCCGGCTTGCGCGACCACAAAGCGACCCGGCTCGATGAGCAGCCTGCCTTTGAACCCGGCCAGAGCGCTTTCGATGGCCGCGGCGTACTCCGCCACTTTGCTCGCTGCATCGAAGCCGGGGGCATGATAGTCAATCCCCAGCCCTCCGCCCGCATCCACGGCCTCAAGCGCAACGCCTTCGGGGGCGAGCTGCGCGACCAGTTTGCCCACCCGCTCCATCGCCGCCCCGAACGGCTCCGCGGAGCGAATCTGCGAGCCGATGTGCACGCTCACCCCGAAGGCCTGGAGCCAGCGGTTCGCAGCCGCGTTCTTGTAGATCTTGGGTGCCTGACGAATATCGATGCCGAACTTATGCTCGCGAAGCCCGGTGGAGATATACGGGTGGGTATCGGCGAAAACATCGGGGTTGACGCGCAAGGCAAAACGCGCCCGCCGTTTATGCTTCCGCGCGCGCTCCGCGAGCAGGTGCAACTCGGCTTCGCTCTCCACGTTGAAGGCGAGGATCGCCGCGTCGAGAGCCAGGTCGATCTCCGCGGCGGTTTTGCCGACGCCGGAAAAGACCACGCGCCCGGCAGCTTCGGGCGCGGCAGCCAGCACGCGCTCCAGTTCTCCGCCGGAGACAATGTCGAAACCCGCGCCACGGCCGGCAAGCAGTTTGAGAATGGCTAGTGCGGAATTGGCTTTGACGGCGTAGCACAGCAAGTGTTCCCGGCCAGCAAACGCGGCTTGAAAGAGCGCCGACCGCTCGGCGATTTGATCCGCGGAATAGACATAAAGCGGCGTGCCAAAGCGGCGGGCAAGAGATTCCAGCGAGACTTTGCCGCAGTGGAGCGCCGCGCCCCTTTGCGGACGGTGAAACGGGCGCGCGAAAGCTGGCTGGCCCACAAGCCTACTCCCGAAGAGAAAAAACTCTATTTGAGCCTACAGCATTTATGCACCGGAGCGATGGCGCCGCGAAGGCCCGTTACAATGGGGCAATGACCGAGGCCGACAATGGGGCCAAAACTGGGTTGATGCGCGCCGCAACGACCGTCGAGGCACCCGGGCTGCGGAAAGTCGATCTCGTGGGCGTGGGTCTTAACGCTGCCGACACGCTTATTCCGCTGCCTCAGTTTCCCGTGCGCGGTTCGAAGACCGAGTACAGCGAAGCCAGCTTTATGCCGGGCGGGCAAACGGCGACCACTGTTATTGCGTGCCAGTCATGGGGCCTCTCCACGCGCTACGTGGGCAAGGTAGGCGACGACGACGCGGCGCGCCTGCATCGCGAGGCCTTTGAGCGCGCGGGCGTGGAGGCGCGGCTGATTGCCGTTCCCGAAGGCGTTAGCCCGCAGTCGCTGATTCTCGTGGATGCGGGCGGCGAGCGCACGGTGCTTTGCCGGAGGCAGGAGCAGATGACCTTGCGGCCCGAGGAGCTTGACCGCTCCTGGATCGAGAACGCGCGCGTGCTCCACGTGGATGGGCACGACACTGCCGCGGCCACGTTGGCGGCAAGCTGGGCGCACGCGGCCGGCATTCCCGCGGTCGCCGATCTCGACGAGCTGTATCCGGGCGTGGAAGAGCTCATCGAAAACATCGATTACCTCATCGTGAGCCGGGACTTTCCCGGCCGCCTGATGAACGAACCCAACTTGGAACGCGCTTTGCGCGGTATGAAGGCCCGGTACGGATGCCGGCTTGCCGCGGCCACGCTTGGCGAAGACGGTGTGCTGGCGTGGGATGGCAAACAAATGCTTTACAACCCCGCCTATCGCGTACCGGTGGTGGACACCACGGGGGCCGGCGACATTTTCCATGCCGGATTTATTTACGGATTGCTTAGGGAGTGGCCGCTGGAGCGCCAGCTCGATTTCTCCTGCGCGGCGGCGGCGGCGAACTGCATGTCGGCGGGAGCGCGCGGCGGCATCCGGCCGGTGGCGGAGATCGAGGGCCTGATGGCGGCGGTTGCGCACTACGATGGCGCAAAACGATACGCTAAGCATGGCTTGAAATCCGTCGATCAGGAGCTCATGCGATGACGTTGGCGACGCGCGTGCTCACGAGTTCCGAAAAAATTGCGCCCGTCGCCATGGAATAATCTCGATTCTTCTTCCATGCCGGCTGTCCTGGCCGCCGGCGATTCTTTCCCGAGGGATTTAGAATGGAAGAAACGGCTCCGATTTCCCGATCGGCGTTGGTCGAATTCCGAGCCGCATTGCGCAAATGGAGAATTTCATGCCCCTGATGAAGACTGCGAATCCCGCTCTTGGCGAAAACACCTTCCGCGATGTGGCGCAAGGCCAATACGGCTACGGGGTTCCTTACGGCGCCGTGGACGCGGCATCGCGCATGACTTTGAGCGGCACAGTGAACAAGACCGGCATTCTGCTGCTGTGCGCGCTGGCCACTGCGGCATGGGTGTGGAACCTTTATGTCCAGTCACACAACATGGCGGTGGTGGGGCCGCTGCTGGTGCTGGGCACGTTCGGCGGGCTGATTGTGGCCTTTGTGACCATTTTCAAAAAGGAGTGGTCGGCGGCCACCGCGCCCATTTATGCGCTGCTTGAGGGCCTCGTGCTGGGCGGGGTCTCCGCGGTGGTGGACGTGCGCTACCCCGGGGTCGCCTTGGAAGCCGTGGGCCTGACCTTCGGGACCCTTTTCGTGCTCCTCGTGGCCTATCGTTCCGGTCTGATCCGCGTGACGCAGCGGTTCGCACTCGGCGTGGTGGCCGCAACGGGCGGGATCATGCTTTTCTATTTCGCGGAAATGATCCTTGGCTTCTTCGGCGTCCATTTCGCCACAGTCAATGGCGGGGGTCCCATCGGCATCGCCTTCAGCCTCTTCGTGGTCGCCATCGCCGCTCTCAACCTGGTGCTCGATTTCGCTTTCGTGGAGCAGGGCGTACACATGGGCGCCCCTAAGTACATGGAGTGGTACGCCGCCTTCGGCATCATGGTGACGCTGGTGTGGCTGTACCTGGAGATGCTGCGGCTGCTGGCCAAGATTAACAGCCGGCGGTGATGAGCAGAGATCAGAACTCAGAACTCAGGGATCCGTGGCGCCGGATCAGCGCCGGTGGCGCGGCTTCGGCCGCGGACTGAACCGGCGCACAAATTACTTTTCAGTTACCCCCCTACCCCCCACCCTTCAGGGGTTAAGTGGTTTGTTTGCAATCAGTTATACTATTTAGTACTGGGTCTAAATTCTTGATAATAAAGGAGTTAGATTCTAAAATCTTCAATAATAAGGACTTACTACCCATTTTTGGGCGTTTTGCCCCGTTTTCGACGCCACCCCAGGCAGAGGTGGCTGCGAAGCAGCGGCAAAAAGCCGGCGGTCCGGGATGGCGGCCATGACCCGCCCTGGCGCCTTGAGCGCGTAGATTCGTGGTTTCCGAGGTCCCAAAATCGGGACGCTGGGGCGCCCAAGTTCATTGGGAGCGATTACAAAATGACTAGGCCGTATCGACATATAGCTGCAGTGTGATCCAGGAACAGGCTAGGGCGACGAGAGCCTGGAAAGATGTTTTGGATTTCTCGTAGCGAGTGGCAAAGCGACGGAAACATTTGAGTTTGCTGAAGCAGCGTTCGATTCGGTTACGCAGCTTGTACAAGGTTCTGTCATACTCCCGTTGCTGTTTGCGGTTAGAGCGTGGCGGAATCACGGCTTTGGCCTGCATCGTCTCTTCTACGTGCTCGACGATCTTGTCCGAATCATAGCCCTTGTCGGCA
>JASHTU010000661.1 GCA_030040395.1 Acidobacteriaceae bacterium | reverse complement strand
CTTCGGTGCGGAATCAGAAATAACTCTGCGCCCAGCCGGATTGCTTCCAGCCGCGCCCAAATTCTTTCAGGATTCGATTGCCCACCAATCGAATTGCATCATCCGCGGATAATAGAGCCCGCCGCGTATTTGCGCGTCTTCGCCCTGCAGGTTGCGCAACACCGCGGCGTAAGCTTCGATCTGCGGCGCAAAGCTGTGGCGCAGTTCGGGCAGCGCGATGTCAGGGTCCAAGGAGTCGGCGTGCGCGGTCTTGTAGTCGATGATCCACCACGCAGTGTCACCTTCCGCGTGCGGCTCCGGGCCGGCGCGAAAGACGCGATCCACCTGCACCGTGCGCAGGCTGCCGTCCACAACGCCCGCCCAGCGCGCCTCGCTAGCGGCGTCGGCGTGCGGCGAAAAAATCCACTCGCCCATTGGATCGCGCGTGGCCTTTATGGCGATTTCAACCGCTTGCTCGGCGATACGGCGCGCCTGCGACAGGTCCAGGCCCGCGGCGCGAACCTGCGCGACGAGGCGTGGCTCGAGCCGCGACAGCGCCGCGCGCGCGGCCTCCCATGCCTGCGTTTCGCGAAGCGCTGCGAGTTCCTGGAGCAGCGTGTGAACCGCAATGCCCAGCGCTCGTGAGTGCAAGCCGCCCTCGTGGCGCGGATACAGGCGGCCGGCGTTTTCTCCAATAATGACTGCGTCCTCTGGCGAAGTCCTATCGAACGGAATTTCGAAATCCGGAGGCAGCCGGCGCAACAGCGCCGGCTTGGCGGCTGGAGGCATAACGAGTAAATTGTCTGAGCCCGAAGCGGCGATGGCGGCAATGGTTGCGGACTCGTGGTGGGACGCGGTATCGCTTGCCTTGCTGGCGCGCCACTGGTCGAAGCGTTCGCGAATTTCGAATTCGAATGCAGGCCACGCCGTGGCCAGCAAGCTCTCTCGCGGCTCGACGAGAGCGAGCGAACCATCGGCCTCGGTTTTGTATGCCGGCCGCGCGAACAGATGCAACTCTTCGCGCGCGCGCGTCGCGGCCACGTACAGGATGCGCCGGCTCTCCTGTTTTTCTCGCTCGCGGCACTCACGATCCACCCACTCCTTCGCCTTACCGCGATCGGCGCCCTTGGATTGCAGAGGCGCCACCAGAAACTCCGTCGGCTCATCGGAATCGTCCGGAGCCGCCAGGCCTCGTTCCAGCCACGAGAGCAGCTTTTTTGCTCCCCGTCCGGGTTGCGCCTGCAGTTCGGGCACGATCACGACTTCGAATTCCAACCCCTTCGCCTTGTGGATCGTCATGAGCTGAATGCCGCAGTCGCTGCCAGCGCCGGGATCGGGCCATGCGGTGAGGGCTTCGAGAGCCCCGTCAAGCGCCGGGCCGAGCAGGTCCTGCTCGCCGTTCGGCAGCCTGTCGAGACAGCGCCAGAATAGGTCAAGATTGGCGCGCGCACCGGCATCCACGCAGTACGCGCCGCCTAAACGCAGCCACGCCTGTTCGAGCCAGGTTCCTAACGTCTCCGCGGGCTGTGCGAAGCGCTGCGCGCCCGCAGAGGAGATGGCGCGCAGTACGCGCTGCGCAGCTTGCTTTCCCTCTTCGCTGAGCATCGCCGTGCGCTCAGCCAACAAATCGGGGAGGGGACGTGCCATTAACTCCTCATTGTCGGCGCTCGCCAGCGTGTGCAGGTCCGTAAGCGAGAGGCCGCACCACGGTGCGCGCAACAAGCCCAGCCATGCCACCCGGTCGTACGGATTAAGCAGGGCGCGCGCCAAGGCCAGCGCGTCGAGAATTTCCGGCCGCTCGGCGAGTCTTTCAAGCTCGACGGCTCGAAATGGAATCGCCGCTTCCCGCAGCGCTTGCGCAACGATGATCAGCGCCGCGCGCGTGCGGCCCAGCACGGCGACGCGATACTTTGCTCCTTCGGCGCGCGCTTGTTCGATGCGCGACGTATGGCCGCGGATGAGTTCGACGACCTCCTCTGTCTGCGCCGTAAGCGCTGCTTCCCGCTGCTTTCGGATTTCTTCCTGGACTGGGTTGGCGTCCGGGTTCGTAGAGTTCACGCGCTTCACTTGCGGCATGAACTCGAGATGGAGCCGCAGCGACCCAGCCGCGGCGACTTGGTTCGCATGCGAGTCCGCAACCACACGCGCGGCCTCTGCACGCCCAAAGACCACCCTGCTGCCGTCGTCCTCCGCGAAAATTCTTTCGAAAATCTCATTAAGCTCCGCGACGAGAGCGGGTGCGGTGCGGAAATTGGCGCGCAATCCAGTCTGATCGAAAAGTAATGGCTCTTCGTGAAGAATTTCCAGACCCTTCGTCTTAACTCGTGAGAAGAGCTCCGCATCGGCATCGCGGAAGAAGTAAATCGACTGCATCG
Source organism: Acidobacteriaceae bacterium (assembly GCA_030040395.1). Classification (GTDB taxonomy): domain Bacteria; phylum Acidobacteriota; class Terriglobia; order Terriglobales; family Acidobacteriaceae; genus Telmatobacter. Next base: position 10,308 of record JASHTU010000661.1, on the reverse strand, counting down.
GATCGCCGACCACAAAACAAGTGCGGCCCTCGCGCTCGGTCCAGGCGGCGATCAGGCGGCGCAACAACTCGTGCTGGCGGCGGCTGGTGTCCTGAAACTCATCAACAAGAATGTGGCGAATTCCGTCGGCGAAAGCGAGCGCGGCGTCACCCGGAAATCCGTCTTCGTTTCGGAGCGTCTGGTGCGCGATCTGCGCTACCTCGATGTAGTCCACCACCGCGGCCTCGGCGAACACGACCTTCAACTCCGCAGCGGCGTGGCGCAGCAGAGCAAAACAGGCACGCACAATGCGCCAATCCTCATCTGTATAACGCGCCGGCGGTAAACTGCGGGTGCCGGCGAGCGCGGCTTTGAGGCCTGGAATCGCTTCCAGGTCGGCAATCAGCTGGAGCAGCCGCTTTTTCTCTGCTTTGCCCTCTTTGGGAAAACCGTGGCTGATGTTGACCTGCTTGCGAAACTCGCCGTCGTTGGTGAGCAACAACGCCGCAAGACATGCACAGGCTTCGCGCACCTCGTCGAGCGACTCTGCGCTGTCGAAGGGCCGGGCTGGAAACTCAGCCATCTCCGCCAACTCGCGGTGCAGCGCACCGGCGCTCTGCGTACACGCAAATCGCGCCAGATCGAACGCTTCTTCGAGCGCGTGCGGAGCCTGATCGAGAATCGCGCTCAATGCGGCGATTTTCGCACTCACGGCGCGGGCGAAGGGCCGCTCCAGCCGCTCCCGCAATGCCTCCCAATCCTGCTCGCGCTCGAGCACAAAGCCGTGCATCCAGCGGTCGCGCTGACAGAGCATTTGGACGAGCAACTCTTCCATCTCCTGCCAATTGTTGTCTCGCCACAAGAGCAAAGCCTCGATCGCGCCTCGCAACTCTGGATCGGCGCTATCGATGTGTTCCAGGGTCCGGCGCGCGGCGCGGCGATACAGATCGGCAGGTTGACCGGCGATCTCGAGGCCACCGCCGAGGCCCACCAGAAGCGGCTGCGCGAGCGCAAGTTCGCGGCAGAAGGCGTCGATGGTCAAGATGCGCAGTTGCGCTGGCAGCTCAACGAGATTCCAGCCGAGCGCTTGCGAACGTTCCAGCGCGCGGCGAGCCAGCGCTTCCATGGAAAACTCATCGCCGTGATCCACGCCTGCCTCCGCGGTCACCCCCCGGGCGACGGCGTTTTCCAACTCCGCAATGATGCGATGACGCATCTCGGCCGCAGCGGCCTTCGTGAAGGTGATGGCAATAATCCGGCCGGGCTCCTCGACTTCGGCCAACAAGCGGAGAAACCTGCGCGTGAGCAGGTCGGTCTTCCCCGAACCGGCAGGCGCTTCCACCAGAATTGAACGGCTGGCTTCGAGCGCACGCTTACGTTGCGCTTGATCCGGAGGTGAAGCGAGGGAAAGGGCGTTATTCATCGCTTACCTCCTCCCACTCTGACTCATCCGGTTGTGCCTGCCCTTCTTGAATGCGGCAGAGCGCGTGCAAATCGCAGTGCTCGCAGGTTTGCGGATGTTGGCGCGGATTTACATCGGCGCGGCCGGCAAGAAAATCCCGCGCCATCTGTTCGATGTATTCGCGCCATGCGATGAGCTCTTCCGCAGCCAATTTGCGCCTGACAAGTGCGCAACCCGCGTGTAGATCGGACAGAAGCAAAGCCTTTGCATCGCCGACTCTGCCTGCAAAGAAGTGTTCTCCGGCGCGCACCTTGGCAAAGACCAATCCACCCAGCCGCCCTTCGGATTCTGCGTCGGTGTTTGCGGCAGCGACCTCTCGAGAATCTTTGGCAAGTTCCGCGCGCAGATCGTCGTCCAAGCCGAAACCGGCGTAGAGCGGCAACTGCACCTCATCGGGCCGCGGCAGCTCCCAGGCGCTCGGCGAAACGTTGCCGCTTTTGTAATCGACAACCAGCAGCGAGCCGTCAGCCAGCCGGTCGATGCGGTCAAGGCGAAGGTGTAGAGTTAGGCCGGCAATCGAGGGGCTGGCAGGGACCTCGACGCCGGCAACCACAAACGGCACGCGCGTGGCTTCGAACGCAAGCCACTCGGTGACGAGATCGACGAGGCGCGTCTCTTCGAGTTCGAGATACCGTTGCGGCATTCGTTCGCGCACGGTGGCCGGCAAGGAATTGCGCAGGGCGTTGCGCGCATGGCCTTCGACGAATGCCCGGCAGTCGTCCGCCTTTGCGAGAAGCTCCGCGTGGCTGCGAATGCCTGCGGGTGCCCCCCCCCAGATCCCACGCAGCATGGCGTGGAGCAATTGCCCGCGTTGCGCAGCCGTGAACCCGGCTTGCGCTGGCTTCCAACCCTGCGCGCCGAGACGCGCGGTGGCCAAAGCCTTGAAAGCACATTGCGATTGAGCAGTAAGAATGCTAGAGCCGCCCGGAGCCTCGCCGGCGAAGAGAGGAATGCGGCTGAAATCGGGAAAGGCAACCGCGATCGGCGCAGGCGCGGGCGGCGCCAAATATTTCGAGGGCAGTGGCCGGGAAGGGCCGGCTACTTGCGCGATGACCCGCGAAGGGCGCATTTCCAGGTCCTCGCTTTGCCTCGGGTAGCTGAAGTGCACCTCCGATCCTGAGGCCAGCAGGCGCCTGGTAATCGAGTGGGCGAAGCCCCAATCGAGCTGCGGCGAAGCGTGCGGCATAGCCGCCTGACGCTGGATTTCGAAGGGGAGCAGCGGATGAGTTGCTCCGGTTGCCGGCCAGGAATCCTCTGTCGCCCCCAGGAACCATACGCCTTCGGCGATAAGACCGGCAGACTCGGCAGGGCCGGCGATTTGGATGGGCGGATCGCGCGACTCGGGAGCGAAGAGCGTCTCGTCCAACGCACGTCCAAGCACAAGCAAAAACTCACGCCAGCTCATGCGACGGCCATTGAATCCGAGCGAGGCGCATTCGTCAAGAGCGCGCTGCCAGCGGCGCAGCGCCTGAAACTCCGCACTGGTCAATGGACGCGCGCCGGGCCAGCCCGCGGCATCAAGCAACTGCGGAGCAAGCTCCGCCCAGGTGAACGGGTCGGCCGCATCCGCCCCCCCCGTCGACCCAAGAGGGCGTGTGGATGCTTCAAGCCGGCGCCGGGCTTGCGTCATGCGCGCTGCCCACGAAGCCAACAACTCGGTTCCCGGCCTTTGACGAATAAACTCCTCGAACCGCCAACCTGGCCGCTCCCATCCGCGACCACGAATCGCGCGCATGAACGCCGCCAGCTTTTGCGACTCCGCGGCGTTCGCTGTCTTCCCGCTCGAGATGAGCCAATCGAGTTCATGCTCCTCGATGGGATCGCACAACCACCTCAATACGAGGAGCGCCGCGCGCACCAGCGCCACCTGGCTGAGCGGAACTCCGAGAGAGAATTCGAACAGAGGGGCCACCCCGTCGCCGAAGCGCAGGAACGCGCGCTCGATCTCGCCTCGGCGATGCAAGAGATCCCGTGTAACCACCAACAGCCGCGCCGAAGGCTGAGCGGCCAGCCGCTGTTTCGACCACAGGGCGCACGCCGCGAGTTCCGTCTGCGCATCGGGAGCTTCGTAAAAGCGCAGTTCCGTCGCCACTTCGCCGCGCGGGGCTTCGCGCCACGTCCCCCAGGCATCGAACACCTTCCGCTGGATAGGCAGGATCCGGTCGAAACCAGCGAGAAGCAGCGGCGGGCGCTCCGCAGCATCGGCTTCTAAATGCCGCTGCAATTCGAGCGGAAGGCGCGCCGCGGCAATCAAGCTGCCGAAGCGGCAAACGCGTTGGAAATCCGCGAGCCAGCCGCTGAAGACGCCGGCATCCTGCTGCCAGCCGTTGCGCGCTACCTCGTTTAAGAATTGCGGAGCATAATCGCAGAGCAGCTCATGTGCCCCCATGCCCAATGCCGCTAGTCGATGGCGTGGTCCTGCGAGCAGCGCGCTTCCCCGCTCCGTCGCGCCGACAATCTCGGCCCATAGCAAGTGCTCCTGGAGCGCGTTGAGCGGCAGCCGCTGATCGAGGCTGCGCGCTTGCCATGCGCCGCCGACAAAGCTGCGCCAATCGTGAATGTTGGGCGCGGGCCACGCAGCCAATCCTTCCGCGCGGCGGGCGCGATGAAACGCCGCCCCGACGGCTCGCGCGGCGCGTTCGCTGGCCGCCACCACCAGCCCGCCGCCGCGCAGCCACAAATCGATCTCCACCGAAGCCATTGACCCTATTCCATCGTTATACAGCTTTCCGCCGCACAAGTGTGACCGGGATTGGGGGCGACTATTCGGCGCCCGGCGACGGTCCGCCACGAACCTGCGCCGTGTGGTTCAGTGTTTGAGTTGTACACTGGATGCTGTGATGCGCACATTTTTCCTCGGCGCCTTGCTCACTGTTGTCCTCCTCTCCGTGGTCGGTTGTCATTCAAGCCAGAATGCCAGCCACCAAGCCTCCGCCAATCCGAATATCCGGGTCTATCATCTGCGCGGAAAAGTGGTCTCGAGCGATTCCGCAAGCGGCGTGGTAATGATTGATGGTGAGGCCATTCCCGGTTTCATGGAAGCCATGACCATGCCCTACCAACTCAAGGACCCGAACATCGCTAGCGATCTCCATCCCGGCGACACGATCACCGCGGATGTGCTGGTGTCGAAGAGCGCCCAACAAACGGTGCTGCTCGATCATATTGTGGTGGTCGCGCAGGCCAAGCCCGATTACAAGCCAGCTGGGGTTTACCACGTGCCCGTCCCCGGCGATCAAGTGCCGGACTTCAGACTGCGCAACCAGGACGGGGTCGAGATTCATCTCAATCAGTTCCAAGGCAAGGATCTGCTCATCACATTCATCTACACGCGCTGCCCCCTACCCAACTTCTGCCCCCTAATCAGCCGGAACTTCGCTGAGATCAACCGCGATCTGAGTGCCGATCCCGCGCTCTACGCCAAAACGCATTTGCTCTCTGTGAGCTTCGATACCGTGCACGACACGCCGGCGCGGCTGCGCGCTTACGGGGCCGGTTACATCGGAAGCAGCGCCAAGAACGCTTTTGCGCATTGGGATTTCGCCGCGCCGACCGAGCCGGAACTCAGAAAAATGGCCTTGTATTTCGATTTGGGCGTTACTTACGGCCCCAACGACGCCATCACCCACACGCTTTCCACCACGTTGATTGGACCCAACGGCAAGGTGGCGCAGTTTTACCCGAGCAATCAATGGACGCCGGCGCAAGTCGAAAGGGATATCAAGCGTCTCTCGGCTAGCGCCGGCTGATGCGCACCCCAACCGGTTGACATGCAACTTGAATTCCACGATTTTCAGCATTTCACCCCGGCAAGGAGAGAACGATGCGTGAGGGACTGAATATCCGCGCCAGTGCGGAATTGGATTTTCTTGCTTTGGGAGGCTTGATCCATCGGCTCGATCCGGGAATCATTCCCTTCCGTAAGGCCACAGAGTGCAAGGTTCACGTCAGCGGGGGCGAGTACAACGTGGCCGCCAACCTTTCCGACTGCTTCCGGATGAATACTGCGATCGTCTCCGCGATGGTCGATTATCCCATCGGCGACCTGATTGCCGAGCGCGTGCGCGCCATGGGCGTGAAGCCCATCTACAAGCATTTTGAGCACAATGGCGCCACGGGGCCCAATATGGCGGCAGTGTACAGCGATCGGGGTTACGGCGTGCGCCCTCCGGTGGTCTTCTATAACCGCGCAAATGAAGCCGCGGCGCAACTCAAGCCGGGCGACTTCGACTGGAAGGCAATCTTTGCTGCCGGCGTGCGCTGGGTGCATTGCGGCGGGTTGTTCGCGGCGCTTTCGTCCACGTCCGCCGCGCTGGCCGCGGAAATGATGCGGGAAGCCAAGGCCGCTGGCGCGGTCACCTCCTTCGACTTGAACTTCCGCGAGAAGTTATGGAAAATTTCCGGCGGCATCGATCATGCCGTGGAAACGCTGGCCACGATTGTCGAGAACGTTGATGTGCTGCTGGGCAACGAAGAAGATCTGCAAAAGGGGCTGGGCGTTCCCGGGCCGGATGTCACGGCGAAATCGAAGCTCGATCCCAGCGCCTTTCTGGCCATGATCGATCGCGTGGTGGAGAAACTCCCGCAAGCCAAGGTCGTGGCCACCACGCTGCGCGAGGTTCATTCAACCAATCACCATAGCTGGAGCGCCGTGGCCTGGGTGAACGGCAAAACCTACACGGCTCCTGCCGCCGAACTCGAGGTTTTGGACCGCGTGGGCGGCGGCGACGGCTTTGCCGCGGGCTTCATTTACGGCCTGCTCATCGGCGAACCGGCCGAAGAAGCGCTCAAACTCGGTTGGGCGCACGGCGCGCTGCTAACCACCTTTCCCGGCGACACCACCATGGCCACTCTCGAACAGGTGCGAGCCTTCGCGAAAGGCGGATCAGCCCGCATCCAGCGGTGAAAAATCCAATTCACAGTTCGTAGTTCATCCTTTGCAGAGTTCGCTCTAAAACCTGCACGCAATCGATCCAGCCCCGTCCGCCCGCGTTCCGGCGGTGTGCCGTGAACAGCGAACTGTACACTGTATCAGGAGGCTTTGCTATGGCCAAGGTTACGCTCGTCTTTGCGCTTCTGCTGGTTGCCTTGGGAGTGGCCGGATATTACTACACCGGAGCCATTCATCCCACGGCGCTGATCCCCACGTGGTTCGGCCTCGCCCTGGGCGTCTGCGGCTTTCTCGCCATCAGCCCCAGCGAGGGGCGGCGCAAGCTGTTCATGCACATCAACGCGGCTATCGGCGTGATCGGCTTTCTCGGCGCGATCGTCACCGCCATTCAGGGTTACGGCAGCGCCCGCACGCAAGGAATCGAACCCGATTACATTGCCCTGTGGGATAAGCTCATCATGGCCGCGATCCTCCTTGTCTATGTGAATCTCTGCGTACAGTCCTTTCTCAAAGCGCGCCGCGCACGGCAGGAATAGCGCATGAGCACGATGCGCGGCGGTGGAATGGGCGTCGGCATGCGCGCCGAGCGGATGCCGCACGGCCGCAGCGCCCGCGCCGGTCAATCGGACCTGCCCAAAACCAAACCCAACCTGAGAAAGATCTGGCCGGAGATCTGGGAACTAATCTCTCCGCGCAAGGGTCTCATTTTGGGCGGCCTCGGCCTCATGGCGATCAACCGCGTGGCCGGCCTGGTCCTCCCGTACACATCCAAGCCTTTGCTTGACGAAGTGCTCTCGCCACAGCACCCGCATCCCGAGCTGTTGGCCCGCATCATCGCCCTGGTCTTCTCCGCCATGGTGGTGCAGGCCATCACCTCGTTCTCGCTCACGCAATTGCTCTCGAAAGCCGGCCAACGGCTTATCGCCGAACTGCGCCGCCAGGTGCAGCGTCATGTGGGCCTGCTTTCGGTAGCGTATTACGATGAGAACCGCACCGGTACGCTGGTGGCGCGCATCATGAGCGACGTAGAAGGCGTGCGCAACCTCATCGGCACCGGTCTGGTCGAATTCCTGGGCGGCATCCTGACCGCGATTCTCGCCTTCGTTTATCTGCTGCATCGCAGCGTCACGGTTACGCTCACGGTCTTCGGCGTGATCGGCGTTTTCGTGCTCGTCCTGCAATACGGCTTCCGCATCATTCGCCCCATCTTTCGCGAGCGCGCCAAGATCAACGCCGAAGTTACAGGCAGGCTGACAGAGTCGCTGGGCGGCGTGCGGGTTATCAAGGGCTATCACGCCGAGGAGCGCGAGGCGCACGTTTTTTCAGGCGGCGTGGAACGGTTGCTCCAGAACGTGATGAAGTCGCTGACCATGACCAGCGTACTTTCATCGGCTTCGACGACGGTGCTCGGCCTGGTCTCGGCGCTGGTGATGTGGCTTGGCGGTCATGCCGTCCTCGGCCACACCTGGTCTGTCGGCGACTACTTCAGCTACAACATGTTTCTTGCCTTCATGATTGCCCCTGTTTTCCAAATCGCAAACATCGGAACGCAACTCACTGAAGCCTTCGCCGGCCTCGATCGCACCCATGAGATTATGGCCGAACTCGAGGAGAACCAGGACCCTGGCCGCACCGTCATGATGCCGGCCATCGAGGGCACGGTCCGTTTCGACAATGTGGAGTTTGCTTACACACCGGGCAAGCCGGTGCTGTACGGCGTCAGTTTTTTGGCCGAACCGGGATCGGTGACCGCACTGGTCGGCTCCTCGGGCTCGGGTAAGTCCACCATTATCAGCCTGCTCTGCGCCTTCCACAGGCCCTCGAAAGGCCGGGTGCTGGTCGACGATGTCGATCTTGCTGCGGTCGATCTGCACACCTTCCGCTCGCAGCTGGGCGTGGTGCTGCAGGATTCGTTTCTGTTCGACGGAACCATCCGCGAGAATGTGATGTTTTCGCGGCCTGAGGCCAACGAGGAGCAACTCCTTGTCGCCTGCCGCACCGCGCGCGTCGACGAGTTCGCCGAGCGCTTTCCGGAGGGCTATGACACGATCGTGGGCGAGCGCGGCGTCAAGCTGTCCGGTGGCCAGCGGCAGCGCCTCTCCATTGCGCGCGCTCTGCTGGCGGAGCCGCGCATTCTCATCCTCGATGAGGCCACGAGTTCGCTCGATTCTGAATCCGAAGCCATGATCCAGGCCGGCTTGAACCAGCTCATGCAGGGCCGCACCACGTTTGTCATCGCGCACCGGCTCTCGACCATTCGCCGCGCCGATCAGATTCTGGTCGTCGAGCAGGGCCTCATCGTGGAGCGCGGCAACCATGCCGAGCTCTTCGCTCTGGGCGGCCGCTACTACGACCTCTATACGCGCCAGCACGGCCTCGAAGCGAATCTCTTCCTCGCTCCGGGCGAGGGCGATGCGGTGCCGGCGTAACGCGCGGTTCGTGCCGCCGCCTCGCCGGCAGCCAGGCTGCGCTGCGGGCGTCCATGCCCGCCGGCGGCGCAAACTGTCCCCAAATTTGGTCCCGAAATCCGTACCACGCATTGACATGAATCTCATATTTTGAGAACCTGAGACTGTAATCGATAGTTAGTTAAGGAAAAATTATGCGAGGAGCCACTCCACCCCAAGGCACTTATAAAGTGCAAGCCCTTGACCGGGCTTTTGCCGTTCTCGACCTGCTGGGGGAAAGCGACACGCCCCTGGGTTTGGCGCAGGTGGCTTCGTCGTTGCAATTGCACAAAAGCACGGCGCACCGATTTCTGATGGTTCTGGAGCGGCACCGGATGGTGGAGCGCACCGCGAACGGCAAGTTCCGGCTGGGATTGCGCCTCTTCGACTTCGGCAATCGGGCCATTGAGCAATATGATCTGCGCGAGCGGGCGCAGCCTCACTTGCGCCGCCTGGTGGCCGAGACGGAGGAGACCGCTCACCTGTGCATTCTCGAAGCCTCGCGCATGATCTACATCGATAAGATCGAACCGGCGCGCTCGGTGCGCATGATCACCCGCATCGGAGCCAGCAATCCGGTGCATTGCACGTCGGTGGGGAAGGCGATTCTGGCGTTTCTACCTGAAGACCGCGCCGCCGAAGTCATTCGCCGCATCCGCTTCGAGCGGCTGACGCACCGCACGATCGTGACTCCGGAAGCGTTTCGGGTGGAGCTTGAAAAAACGCGCCGCCGGGGCTACGCGGTGGACGACGAGGAGCTCGAGGAGGGTTTGCGCTGCATTGCGGTTCCGATTCTGGACGCGCAGCGGCAACCGGTGGCCGCGGTCAGCGTTTCCGGCCCATCGTTCCGGGTCACGGCGCAGAAGCTGCCCTCGATCGCCAACCATCTGCTCCATTGCGTCCGGGGCATTTCGGCAGACATGGGTTACATCCCCAGCCGGCTGAATCGGGCGGCGCTGTCCGCATAAACGGCGCGCGGCCGACGCCGGGTTGCGCAGCGCGCCTATGGGCAGCGCATCGCGTAGCGCCGGGTTTTGATGTGCCGGCACGCCATTTACTTTTCAGTTACCCTCCCCCCTACCCCCTCTCTTTTTTGAGGTTAAGTGGTTTGTTTGCAATCACTTGTACTAATGAGTACTGGGTCTAAATTCTTGATAATAAAAGGGTTAGATACTAAAATCCTCAATAATAAGGACTTACGGCCCATTTTGGGGCGTTTTGCCCCTTTTTCGGTGCAGACCCAGGCAGAGCCTGGCTGCGAATGGTCGCGAAGCAGGGGGCAAAAAGCAGGCGGTCCGGGGTGGCGGCCATGACCCGACCTGGCGCCGTGAGCGCGTCGATTCGTGGTTTCCCAGATCCGAAAATCGGGATCTCCACCCCAGCGAGCCACCCGCAGGCGGGTTCCCGCCACTCGCCGGGGACCTGGGGCGCCCAAGTTCATTGGGAGCAATTAGAAAATCACCAAGTCACGGTACTAGCCACGATTCCCGAGCCGCTCCGTCTCCGAAGAGGGAATCGCCCATTTCTGC
>JASHTU010000660.1 GCA_030040395.1 Acidobacteriaceae bacterium | reverse complement strand
GTGGGTGAAGCGCCAGCGCGCAGCGGCGAAACCGCTTCCAGGTGCCAGTTGCCGCGCGCGATCGAGATCGTGCCGGGCGCCACGGGATCGCTCTCCGCGGCTTCGCGGACGCGTAATGGACATAAGTTGTTCAGGCGCTCCGCGAAAAGGCGCGTGAAAAGCTCCGGCATGTGCTGGACGATCAGCACCGGCAGCGGGAAGCCGGCCGGAAGCGCCGGGAGCAGCAGATCGAGCGCCGCCGGACCGCCGGTGGAGACGCCGATGGCCAGCACTGAGGGAACCGACGAAACGGGCGGCGCCGGAATTTGCCGCGTCTTGAACGGAGATGCAACGGGAATTGCAGGAAAGAGGACAGAGTTGGGCCGGCTGCGCGGGTCCATACCCGGGAACGGGGGCAACAAGGGCTGCGGCGCCGGGCGGGTGAGAGCGCGAATCTTAGGCAGCAGTTCCTGGCCAAGGGCGCGGCTGGCGGCGTCGCGGCTCAATTGACCGGCTGGCTTGGCGACGTAATCCGACGCACCCCGGGCCAGCGCCTCGAGGGTGACCCTGGCCCAGCGATGGCTGAGCGAACTGCAGATGATCACCGGCATCTTGTGGCCGCGCGCGCGCAGCTCTTTGAGGGTCTCCAGGCCGTCCATCACAGGCATCTCCACGTCGAGCAGCACCAGGTCGGGGCGCAGCGTGTCCAGGCAGGCGAGGGCCGAGGCGCCATCGGCGGCCGTGCCCGCCACCTCCATATCGCCTCCCGAGGAGATGAGGGAGCGCAACAGGCTGCGCATCACCGCCGAGTCGTCCACCACCAGGATGCGCACGCGGCCGCCCGACATCGTTCAAGCCTCCACCAGGCCAAGCAAGGCCAGTTTTTCGCCCAGCGCCTCGTTGTCAAATGGCTTCATCAGGTATTCGTCGGCGCCGGATTCGAGGGCGCGCAGAATGAACTCGTTCTCGACTTCGGTGGACACCATCAGAACTTTGGCGCCGTTGCCGTCGGCGCGCATGGTGCGCACCATCTCGAGGCCGTTCATCACAGGCATGTTCCAATCCACGAGGGCGATGTCGAAGTCCGGTCCCTCACGAAGCAGGTCCAGGCCGGTCTGGCCGTTGTCGGCTTCCGCGCATTCCATCCCCCGCTGTTCGAGCAGCACGCGCAGGTAACCCCGGACGAAGCGGGAATCGTCGACGATCAGCGCCCGCATGATCTCCTCCCGGCGCCAGGCATCACGCCGCTTGCGACCCGCCGAGCCGCACGGGGTCGAGCCGCTCGGGTTCCAGCATCACCAGCAATTGATTCTTGAGCTTGTAGGATCCGGCAAAGAGCGCCCCGCGGCGCTCGTCCAGGATCGAGGGGTTGGGTTCGTAGTCGGCGGTCGAGACGCTAAGCACTTCGCTCACGGAATCGACGAGCAGGCCGAAGCAGCCGCCGGCGCTTTCGAGCACCAGGATGTCCTGCGGGCCCTCGCGCGGGGAAAGGCCGAGCAGGTGGCGCAGGCTCACCGTGGTCAGCACGTCGCCGCGGTAGTGGACCAGCCCGCCGATGAAGCCGGGGGCCAGAGGCACCGGTTGCGGGCGCGCCGAACCGACGATTTCGAGGATATGGGCGATGGGCACGCCGAACAGGATTGCGCCGGCGTGCACCGAGCAGACTTCGGCCATCGCCGCCGTCTTGCCCTTGCGAATTCTTGCCGCTTTCGCGCTCATCCGGACTCCTTTCCTTTACGTCTGGGCGGCCGCGAGTGCGGCGGGCGCGGTCTCGGCCGCCGGCAGCCGCTCCACTCCGACCAGGTTTACGACGCCGGTGACGCGGTCCTTGAGCAAAGTGACGCTTTCGGCGCGCAGGTTGGCCCCGGCTTCGAAGAGATCGCCGCCGGCGGCCACGTCGAGCACGTGAGAGACAGCCACGGCCACCTGGCGGCCGCCGTCGCGGCAGATCACCACCACCACTTGCGCGTCGGGCTTGCCTTCGCACCCCGCCAGCACCCCGCCGGCGTCTTCGACCGGCAGCAACTGGCCCGCGAAGTTGAGCACCGGGCGGTAGCCGATGTACTCGATGCGCGAGAGCGGCAACTGTTCGATGCGCAGCACGTCCGCCAATTGAACCGCGGCGCGGCGGCCACTGGCTTCGACGAGCAGAAACTCCTGCCGCGCGGTTTCCTGGCTCTCCTCGCCGCCTTCGACTGCGCAGTCCGGATCATCGGCTTCATCGAGGGCCACACCGGCCTTTAAGGCGATCGAGGTGGGATCGAGGATCAGCGCCAGGTCAGCGTTGCCCAGCACCGTGGCCCCGGAGTAGAGCCCGATGTCCTTGAGCACCGCGCTCAACGGCTTCACCACAATCTCCTCGGGGTCCGCGAGCGACTCGACAACCAGCCCGAAGCGGCGGCCGTCGGCGTCGAGGACAGCGATGAAGTTGTCGCGGCTGGGGTCGAGCCGGCACTCGCGGCCGGGCATCAGGAGGCCGTCAAGAAAGACCAGCGGGAGCAAGCGGCCGCGCAGCCGGTAAAGAGGCGCGTTCTCGATCCACTCGATGGCCGTGGCGGTGCGCTCGGGGGGGATGTGGACCAGCTCGGAAAGCGCCCCCTGGGGCAGGGCGAAGCTCTGCTTAAGGCTGCGCACGATGAGCGCGGGAACGATGGCCAGGGTGAGGGGGATGCGCAGGCGCAACGTGGTTCCCTTGCCGGGGCGGGAGTCGATTTCAACTTTGCCGCCGATTTTCTCCACATTGGTGCGCACCACGTCCATGCCTACGCCGCGGCCACTCACGTTGGTCACCTGCGCGGCGGTGGAAAAGCCGGGCAGGAAGATCAGCTGCAGAAGCTCGCGCTCGCCGAGTTGGGCGGCGCGCTCGGCGGAGATCAGGCCCCGTTCCAGAGCTTTGGCGCGCACCTTGTCCACGGCGATGCCGGCCCCGTCGTCGGAGATCTCGACCAACACGTGGCTGCCTTCCTGAGCCGCGCGCAGCCGCAACACACCCTCCGCATCCTTGCCCTGCGCCACGCGCACTTCGGGCGGCTCGATGCCGTGGTCGAGGGCGTTGCGCACCGCGTGGGTGAGAGGGTCCTTGATGGCTTCGAGCAGGCTCTTGTCGAGTTCGGTCTCCTGACCCTCCATCTCCAGGCGCGCGCGGTGGCCTAGAGACTGGGTCAAGTCGCGCACCAAGCGGGGCATTTTGGAAAAGATATTCGAGACCGGCTGCATGCGCGCCTTCATCACCGTCTCGCGCAGGTCGGCGGTGACCATATCGAGCCGCCGCGAGAGCGGGGTCATGTTGGGGTCGGCCGCGGTGGCCTGGAGCACCTGGTTGCGCGTGAGCACCAGTTCGCCGACCAGGTTCATCATGCGATTGAGCAGCGTAATGTCCACGCGCAGGGTGCTTTCGGCGGCCGAGCCCACGGCCTGGGGCCGCAGTTTGGCGCCTTCCGCCTTAAGGGGTGCGGCTTCCTCCGTGGCGGGCGGCGCGACTTTTTCCGATTGCGGCGCGGCGGCGGCGCCCGCTGTGGAGTTCGCCACGGCCGCCGCAGGCGAGGCCGGTGCAACGGAAGGCGTCATCGGGCCTGCTGTGGAAGCCGGCGCGGATTTGGCGACAGACTTGGCGCCATGCGCTGCGGAAACCGGCTGTCCCGCCCGCGCCGGAGCCTGCAACTCCACCAGGACCCGGATCAATTCGGCGTCGCTGCCATCGCCCTCGTCCCCCGCGGCCTCGATGAACTTGAGGATGGCGCGTAGTCCGTCCAGCAGTTTCAAGAGCCCGGTCACGATGGGTCCATCGGCCCGCAGCTTGCCATCGCGCAGCAATCCGAGCAGGTTTTCCCCGGCGTGCGCCAGCTTTTCCAACCGCTTGAAGCCCAGGAACCCCGTCGTTCCCTTGATGGTGTGCACGGAGCGGAAAATCTCCGCCAAAAGGCCCGTATCCTCCGGCCGTTTTTCGAGTTCGGTCAGGCCCCGCTCCATGCGGTCGAGCCCTTCCTGGCTCTCGATCAGGAATTCCCTCGTCAAATCGTCCATCGCTTCTCACGCCGCAGCGGCCCGCTTGCTCCCGAACCTCCGCCGGACAGTTCCGGGCCGCCGTCGCTCTTCATTCCATATCGGAAGGAAACGGGGTTGACTTGAGCGGTGCGGGCGATGGCGGGCCGGAGTCAATGCGGGCGGGGGCAGGAAGGGCCGCGGCAAGACGATTCGGGTCCACAATGCGGGCCAGGGAGATTCGGATCGGGGCGAACCGGGCCGGGGCAATCCGGGCCAAAGATTCGGGCCGGGACGTCAATTTACATCAACATTTCGAGTTAAGGCGGATCGGACGCGGCCGGTAACGTGGAACCCTTTGGCTCTGTTGCGGTGGCCGGCTTGGCCCGTAGCGAAGATGGTTGCTCCCTGGAATTTGCCGACGAGGCCGGGGGAACGGCCGCGGGCGACCGGTCGGCAGTCTGGGAGAGTAGGGGAACCTGGCGCACGGTCGGCGGAGGAACGCCCGGCGTCAGCGGCCGGCCGCAAGAGGCGGGCTCATTTGCCATCTGCTTCAAAAAGATACGAAAGCTGGGGTAGTCCGGCCGTAGCGTCACCCAATAGCTGGAGTTGCTGAGCAGGGGCTTGTCTTGGGTGACAATCTGATTCTCCACGATGCGGATTCCGCAGAGGAGATTGTTGCGGGGCTGGAGGATGGTCTTGTCGGGATCGTGCTCAGGCAGTTGCCGGTCCCGCGCCCAGTCGAAATCGCAGCCGTAGCGGCGGCTGTCCTCATAGGCGAGCTGGAGCAGTCCTTGCTGGCGCACAATGCGCCCCGTGATGGGGTCGATCACGGCCACCGCCGGATCGTCGTGGCGAACGTCGGCGGTGGGTTTCAGCCCGGCCTCGGCGCCCGCTAAAGCCTGAAAGAAATAGGCCCAGAAGGCGCGGCGGTCGGTGCGGCTGATGACGCGATAGCGCGGGCAAAGGGCAGCCACCGCGGGCGACCGCCGGTGCGACAGCAGCTTCCGCGGCAGCGCCCGCTCGACCATCCGCGTCCAGGCGGGGTTCCAGGTCTCTTCGTTCAGTTCGGCCTTTTTAAGGTCGATGGGAGTGGGCGGGACCGGCTCGGTCACCGGTTCGGGATCGGCCGGAGGATCTTGCAGGCTAACCTGCCCGCCGTATGCGGCGGGACCGACCAACAACGCGCATATCACGATGCAGAACGCTCGCAACATTGCTCATACCCGCCATTCTCCCCGCTTGTGATAAGATGCGGCGCTCAAACCGGCGACGCCGCTTTGTAGAGGGCGGGACCGGCGCTATCAGGTCAAAACCCGACGGGAAGTAGGGCTTTGCTTCCACCTTTTGAGGGGCAAGGCATCCACGGGGGCGATTTCCGCTATCCAACTTGGTTGGAGCCATGTATTCTTCTCCCATCGGGATGATTTCGAAAGTCACTGACAGGGTGTTGGAGCCTTCGATTATGGCTGCGCGAATCGTTCACTTCGGGGTTGACAGCTGCCATCGGCTCTGGGTGCTGAAAAATGCAGGCTATAGCGTTGACGATTGCCAGTCAGTGGTGCAGCTTCGCGCTGCGTTGCAATCGGGAACCCACGCGGACGCCGTGGCTTTTACGGAGAGCGAGCGCTTCGCCCCGGATGAGGTCGTCGAGGTAACACGGGCGCATTCTTCGGCACCTTTGATCCTTTTCCGCGAAACGTTAGGTTCCTATCGGAACTGGCCTGCGCGTAGGCAGGTGCGGCGGGCAGGCTGCGCCAGTTTCGATAGGACCGTTTGCACTGAGCCGCTGCGTTTGCGGCGGATGCGGTGATCTACCACCTATGGGATTTGA
>JASHTU010000659.1 GCA_030040395.1 Acidobacteriaceae bacterium | reverse complement strand
AACCCAGGGCAAGATCGTGCTCGCCACCGTCAAGGGCGACGTGCACGACATCGGCAAGAACATCGTCGGCGTGGTGCTCGCCTGCAACAACTATGAGGTCATCGACCTGGGCGTCATGGCCCCCGCCGAAAAAATCCTCGAGCGCGCTCGCGAAGTGAACGCCGACCTCATCGGTCTCAGCGGGCTCATCACACCCTCGCTCGACGAGATGGTCCACGTCGCCCGCGAAATGGAGCGGCAGGGCTTCACATTGCCGCTTCTGATCGGCGGGGCCACCACCAGCCGCGCCCACACCGCCGTCAAAATTGCGCCCAATTACAGCCAGCCGGTGGTGCACGTGCTCGACGCCAGCCGCGCCGTGCCCGTCGCCACCAGCTTGCTGAGCGAAGAAAACAAGCCGGCCTTCGTCAAGCAGCATCGCGCCGAATACGAAGCCTTGCGTCGCGCCCACACCGCCCCACGCCAGCAAACCGTCCCCATTGCCGTCGCCCGCCAGCGCCGAACCCCCATCGAGTGGCGCGCCGAAGACCTGGCCATCCCTGCCTTCACCGGCGTGCGCGTTCTGGACGACTTTCCTCTCGCCACGCTGCGCACATTCATCGACTGGTCGCCGTTTTTCCATACCTGGGAGCTCAAGGGTGTCTATCCCCGTATCTTCGAGCATCCGCAACAAGGCGCCCAGGCGCGCCAGCTCTTCGACGAAGGCAACGCGCTACTCGACAAAATCGTTGCCGACCATCTCATCTCCGCGCGCGGGGTCTACGGATTCTTCCCCGCCAACGCGGTCGCCGACGACGTGGAGCTATACACGGACGCCGGACGCAATGAGGTCCTGGCGCGGTTCCATTTCCTCCGCCAGCAGGCCAACCGCGAGGGTGGCGAACCATGCCGCTGCCTCGCCGACTTTATCGCGCCCAAAGAAACCGGCCTGGTGGATTACCTGGGAGCCTTCGCGGTCACCAGCGGCGTCGGTCTGCGCGAGTTATGCGCCGGTTTCCGCGCCCGCCACGATGACTACAACGCCATCATGGCCGAGGCCCTGGCCGACCGACTTGCGGAAGCCTTCGCCGAATGCCTGCACAAGCGCGCCCGCGAAGAATGGGGCTACGGTTGCGGCGAAAAGCTCAGCAACGAAGACCTCATCGACGAGAAATATCGCGGCATCCGCCCGGCCGCCGGTTACCCGGCCTGCCCCGATCACACCGAGAAAGGCGCCCTCTGGCGGCTGTTGGATGTCGAAGCCAACGCGGGCATCGAACTCACTGAGTCCTATGCCATGTGGCCGGGGTCGAGCGTCAGCGGCCTCTACTTCGCGCACCCCCAGTCGCGTTACTTCCACGTGGGCAAAATCGACCAGGACCAGGCCGCCGACTACGCCGCGCGCAAGGGAATGACCCTCAAGGAAGTCGAGCGCTGGCTGGGGCCCAATTTGAATTACGAACCGGCGGAATAGGGCGCTGCGAACCGGGAGAATTGGGCTGTGCTTGTCGGCGCGCGACGACGCCGGCCCCGATTCGTTGACACGCGCGAAAAATATTTTTTGAATCTCCCGAAACTTTCCCAAACCGACCGGGTCTTTCATCTCCATCAGGGTTTCATCTTCTTTCTGTTCCTGAAATTCGAAGTCGCGCATCGTAGTCGGCGGTAATCGGGATCGTGTGGATCGCCCGCGGAAAGGCCTTCGGCGGGCGCTGGGGTTTTTGTTTCTGAAAATCGGGGTTGCGCATCATCCGCAATTCTGCCTTGGGGGCTATCTATGAAATGCACCTCGCTTGTCGTCCTCGCTCTGTTCGCGGCGCCGCAGCTGTTTGCCGACGCCGGTCAGCAACTCATTCCCGCCGGCTCGCTCGTCTCCTGCACCACCGGTGACGCGAGAATCTCCTCCAAAACCACCGCCATTGGCGATCCTGTGCTGTGCAAGGTTGAGCATCGCCGCGGCGATTTCATGCTTCCCTACGGCAGCTACCTGGGCGGAGAGTTCTCCGAGTATAAAGATCCCGGTCATTTCGTGGGCAAGGGCTACATGCAGCTCGATTTCGACCGGCTATACGTGGGCGGCTCGGTGGTTCCCGTCGACGCCAAGGTGGTCGGCGTTCCCGGCTACCGGATTGACGCCCAGGGAAGGATTTTGGGAAAAGGCCACGCGGTGCGCGACACCATCACCTGGATGATTCCCATTCTCTGGCCCATCGATCTCATCAATCTGCCTCGCCGCGGTCCGCGCCCCACGCTCAAAGCTGAAACCGCGCTCACCCTGCGGCTGATGGAGGACGTCCAAGTTCCCACCATGCAGGAGCCCCAGCGCGATCCCTACGGCCTGATTCCACGCGGCGGCGAATCCTATGCCCCTGAGCCTCCTCCGCCCGCAGAGCAGGAACCCGCTCCGGAGTCCGCCTACGCCCCCGCTTACCCGCCTCCACCGCCGGTCATGGCCTACGCGCCGCCAGTCTATCTGCCACCGCCAGCGCCGGTTTTCATGGCGCCGCCCATCGGCTTTTACGGCGGAGTCATGTTCGCGCCGGGCGTCGGAGCCTATTACGGACCCAGGGTGTACGGGCCTGGTGTGTATGGGCGCGCTGCAATTGGGCCCCGTGTTGGCTATGGCTATGGCTATGGCTACGCCGGTCGCATTGGCGTGGGCTACCGGGCCGGCTATGCCGGCGGCTTCCGCGGCGGCTATGCTGGGGGTTTCCGCGGTGGCTACGCCGGCGGCTTCCGCGGCCGCTAATAGATCGACCGCCAAGGCCCGGTTTGGCGACACTCCGGCTTTTTACGCCCAAGCGTGGCGAGGCAGGAATGGGCCGGAACGAAGATCAACGGTTTGGCCGGTTACTAGGGTCCGGCCGGATGCTCGCCTTTTTTCCGCAGCCGTTGTCAGCCCATCCGTCGTGAAGCCCCCGGCCTCGCGTGTGCGTAGCTATGGAGAACGCCTCCAGCTTGCCTACGGAATCTCCTTCGCCGCGCTCCTCTCTCTGCTCCACTATCATCGCTCTTCCGTTGACTCGCTCGTGCATTAACTCGACGGAGCAGAGTAGATATTGATGCGTTTGTGCTCTCTTCAGTCGAATGCAAAGTTGGCTGCAGGTTGGCCAGCCTGCGCGAGATTGCCGCTCAAAAAAACCGAGTACGAAGGGGCGGGAGCTGAGGCCGTGAGCATGTGAATTCTAATCCCCGTCATCAGGAAGGACGCCGGCCACACTCATGTGTTCGTACTCCGTTCTGGCCGGAGCAAGAGTTATTGCGCTATAATCCGATGCCATTGGCGGAAAGGATTAAGTCCGCGAACCCCCCTTTGCCGTGGAGGGACGATGTCGGCGCCTGAGTTGATCTGGAAAGACGGCAAGTTTACTCAAACCTCGCGACGTGACGCATGGTGGCTTTCTCCGACCGCAGTCTTTGTCGGCCTCGGCGCGTTTATCGTCTATGCCACATGGGCGGCGTTGCAAACCAGAAATTACACCTTCGGGCCCTATATCTCACCGTTTTTTTCTCCTGAGCTTTTTGGCAATTCGCCGCATGCGCTCTTTGGGCCCAAGCCGGGCTGGTACCCGAGCTTTCTGCCCTTTTCTCCGGCGGTGCTCATTCTCTGGATTCCGGGATTGTTTCGCGTGACCTGTTACTACTACCGCGGCGCGTACTACAAGGCGTTCTGGGCCGATCCGCCGGCATGCGCGGTAAGCGAGCCGCGCATGCGCTATCGGGGAGAGCGGAGGTTTCCGCTCATCCTGCAGAATTTTCACCGGTACTTTCTCAGGCTCTCGTACATTGTGTGGGGTTTTCTGGCGTACGACGCGGTGAAAGGGTTCATCTTCCCTGACGGGTTTGGGATCGGGGTCGGAAGCCTGGTGTTGGTGATCAATGTTGTCCTTCTCGCCGGATATATTTTCGGATGTCATGCGTTCCGGCACCTGATCGGTGGGACGTTCGATCAAATTTCTGCGCACCCCATCCGGCAAAAGCTTTACCAGTGGGTCAGCTTTTTAAATGCGGCGCACAAGAAGTGGGCTTGGTCGAGCCTTGTTTGGGTTGCCTTTGCTGATATTTATGTGAGGCTCTGCGCCCTGGGCGTCTGGCGTGACTGGAGAATTCTCTAGATGCCGGAATTCCAGCGGTTCTTCTACGATGTCCTGGTGATCGGAGCGGGTGGAGCGGGGCTGCGCGCCGCCATTGAAGCGAGCGCAGGCGGCGCGCGCGTGGGTGTAGTGTGCAAGTCGCTGCTTGGCAAGGCGCACACCGTCATGGCCGAAGGCGGCATTGCTGCGGCGCTAGCCAACGTTGACGATCGTGATAATTGGCGCGTGCATTTTACCGATACGATGCGCGGAGGCCAGTACCTGAACAATTGGCGCATGGCAGAACTGCATGCCAAAGAAGCGCCGCAGTGCGTACGCGAGCTGGAGGCGTGGGGCGCGCTTTTCGACCGCACCGCGGACGGGAAAATTCTGCAACGCAACTTTGGCGGACACAGGTACCCCAGGCTGGCGCACGTCGGCGATCGCACCGGCCTGGAAATGATCCGCACCCTCCAAGATCACGGCATTCACATGGGGATCGAAGTGCATATGGAGTGCACTGTGCTGCGCCTGCTGCTGGATGGAGGCCGAGTTGCCGGCGCCTGCGGGTACGACCGCGAGAAGGGCCGGTTTCTCCTGTGGCAGGCCAAAGCCGTAGTGCTGGCGACCGGCGGAACGGGGCGCGTGTACAAGGTTTCGAGCAATAGCTGGGAATATACGGGCGACGGGCTTGCGCTTGCGTACCGCGCCGGCGCGGAATTGCAGGATATGGAGTTCGTTCAGTTTCATCCCACGGGCATGGTGTGGCCGATCAGTGTGCGCGGCATTCTGGTAACGGAGGGCGTCCGCGGAGAAGGCGGCGTACTGCGCAACCGCGAGGGCCGCAGGTTCATGTTCGACGATATTCCTGATCTCTACAAGGAGCAAACGGCGGACTCGGAAGAAGAGGGCTGGCGGTATACGCAGGGCGATAAGAAGGCGCGGCGTCCCCCGGAACTGCTGACCAGAGATCATGTGGCGCGATGCATTATTCGCGAAGTGAAAGCGGGGCGGGGTTCGCCGCACGGCGGCGTGTTTCTCGATATCGCGTGGATCAAGGATCGCCTTCCCAAGGCAGAGGAGCACATCAAGCGCAAACTGCCCAGCATGTATCACCAGTTCAAGCAACTGGCCGATCTCGATATCACCAGGGAGCCCATGGAGGTGGGTCCGACGACCCACTACATGATGGGCGGAGTACGTGTCGATGGTGATTCCCAGATGTCTACTGTGCCGGGGTTGTTTGCCGCAGGAGAAGTGGCGGCTGGATTGCATGGCTCGAATCGGCTGGGCGGAAATTCTCTATCGGATCTGCTCGTGTTCGGACGGCGCGCGGGACGCTATGCGGCTGAATTCGCCAAGGCCAACGGTTTGGCGGCAATTGATGAGACGGAGTTACAGGCCACGGCTGCGGCGGCGCTTTACCCGTTTGAGCGCGGACCGGATGGCGAAAACCCCTACCAAATTCAATACGACCTGCAGGAAGCCATGCAGAACCTGGTCGGCATTGTAAGGATTGAGAGCGAGATGCAGCAGGCTCTCGGGGAGATCGGAAACCTGCGCCAGCGGGCAGACCGGGCGGGAATTGCGGGGAATCGCGAATACAACAACGGTTGGCACACAGCCATCGATGTTGGAAATATGCTGATTGTGTCCGAGGCCATAACGCGGGCCGCGCTGCTGCGCAAAGAAAGCCGCGGCGCCCAGTTTCGCGAGGACTTCCCGGCCAAGGATGCCGAGTGGGGAAAGTTCAACATAGTCGTCAAGCTGGGAGCAGACGGCGCCATGCTGGTGGCGAAGCGCGGGCTCACCCCGCTGACTGCTGAGTTACAGGCTGTGATCGAGGAGATGAAATAACCCGGAGGTGGAACCGATGGGCGCACCGGCGACATTTCGCATCTGGCGGGGTGATCCTGCGGGCGGCGTGTTTCAGGACTACACTACGCAGGTCGAGGAAGGCATGGTGGTTCTGGACGCGGTGCATCGCATCCAGGCGCAACAGGCGCCCGACCTGGCGGTGCGGTGGAACTGCAAGGCGGGCAAATGCGGATCCTGCTCTGCGGAGGTGAACGGCATCCCCAAGCTGATGTGCATGACACGGCTCAGCAATCTGAACATGAATGCGCCCGTCATCCTTGAACCCATGCACGCGTTTCCGGTGATACGCGATCTGGTGACGGATGTCTCATGGAACTTCCGGGCCAAGAAGACGATCAAAGCATTCAAACCTCGCCCGCCGGATGCGCCCGACGGAACGTGGCGAATCCAGCAGACCGACGTTGAGCGTGTGCAGGAGTTTCGCAAGTGCATTGAGTGTTTTCTCTGCCAGGACGTGTGCCATGTTCTGCGCGAACACCGCAAGCATGATGAGTTCATCGGCCCGCGTTTGCTGGTTTATGCCGCCGCGCTTGAGATGCATCCCCTCGACACGGAAGACCGCGTGAGCGATCTACGGCATATTCACAACATCGGCTATTGCAACATCACCACATGTTGCAGGCAGGTTTGCCCGGAATCCATCACCATTACCGAAAACGCCATCATACCGCTCAAAGAGCGCGTAGTGGACCGCTTCTTCGATCCGATGAAGCGGCTGTTCCGCATCCTCTGACTGCGGCCGGTCATCTTGGCGGCGCGGTGTCGTAGGCTTCGAACGGAATACTTTCCTCTCCCACCCCATACCAGTCATAGGGCTGTTCGAGCAGGCGCACGCAGCGATTCCAGCGAAGGATGGCTTCATCGTTGCCTGCGGGCCGGATTTTTTCGGCCTCTGCGTACAGGTTCAGCGCGTGCTCGAAAAGCGGCAAGAGTGAAACAGGCAGGTGCCCGGCCTTGAGCTGCGCTTTGCCGCGGCGCTCGTACAAAATGGCTGTGTAGTAGAGGCGCTCGTAAGCATCGCTGAGCCTCTGGAAGATTCCTTCCGTTTCGCGGTAGCGATCATGCGTGGCGCCGGCGAATTGATCCGTGAGCGTGAGGCCGAGAAGGCGCAGGGCGAGCTGATGCTGCGGTTCGATGGCCAGGATATCGCGACAAATTGATTCGGCTTCCTCCGGCTCGTTGAGGGCGCGATAAAGCTCCGCCTTCTCGATGGCCTCTGGGATTCCTGCTTGCGAAATGCGCTTGAGTTGATATTCCACGGCTATGACCTCCAGGCCCAAATTCTGAGCGCCGCGAAGCTCGTTGAGGAGAAGTGGTCCCGCCTCACCGCGACGGGATGGACCAGGGGACCTCGCGGCAGCCTTGTTCCCCGAATTATGCTTCTTTCACCCTGGATAGTCCAGAGTTTGGTGGTTTTGGCTAGAACGAAACCAGAGAAA
>JASHTU010000658.1 GCA_030040395.1 Acidobacteriaceae bacterium | reverse complement strand
TTGCGCCGCGGCCATGGGGGGCCGCGTCTCGGCCTCGCGCGCCAGCACGCGGCGGTTGAACTCATGAATCACCCGGGCCACATAGACGCGCGTCTCGTGGTAAGGGGGAATGCCGTGGTACTTCGCCACGGCGTCGGGCCCTGCGTTATAAGCGGCCAGCGCCAGGGCCAGATTGTTGTTGTACCGCGTGAGCAACGCGTCAAGATAGGCGGAGCCGCCGCGCACGTTCTGATCCGGCTGCAAGCTGTCCTGGACGCCCAGTTGCGACGCCGTCCCCGGCATCAGTTGCATCAGGCCCTCGGCGCCGGCGCGGCTCACGGCGCGCGCATTGCCGGCGCTCTCTTCCTTGACCACGCTGGCCAGCAAATCCACGTCGAGATTGTGCTGCCGCCCAGCGCGCGCCAGCATCTCGGCCACGTCCGCCGCATTGAGCTTCGCGTCGCGGACCGCATTTGGCCGGACCGGCGGCGGGAGGGGAGGGGGTGGATCGGCGACCTGCTCAAAGCCCGCGATCTGTTGCGGCGCGAATTCGATGTAGTTGTCCTCTCCGGCGGTCAAATAAAGGCGCACGCGGCCGTCGACCTGCGCGTGGTGGTCGCAACGAAGCGTGAAGCCGTTGCCGAGGGTCACCCGCTCGGCGGCGTACGTCATGGTCGCCCATCCCGCCAATGCAGCCACCGTCATTATCCCGATCGCTAACTTCATCCCCATCACAATCCCGGAGCCAGAACCTCAAACATGCGCCGCGCCAAGCTTGGCGCCGATCCTGGCCAGCGCGGCTTCGAGGGTCACGGCTACGCCGTCCTGGTCGTTGGTGGGCGCCTGTTTCCAGCCCCGCGTCCGCCCCAGCGTTCTTAACTCTGCGGCGGCGTTGCTCATCAACACTGCCTGACCGGCCCACTCCAGCATGCCGACGTCGTTCCAATTGTCGCCGATCGCCATGGTCTCCTTGCGATCGACGCCGAGCCATGCGGAAAGCCGTTCGAGGGCCCAACCCTTGGAGACCCCTGGCGAGAGCAGATCCAAAATCGACAGGTCGCGGGCCGGGTACTCGGTGCGCACGCACGCGCACTCACCCTTCCACTCGCTGGCTTGCAGCGCCTTTTCGGCTTCCCGCATGCGCGCCACGCTGCCGGCAGCCATGCCCTGAATGGGATCCTCGCCATCCACCAGCGCCGACTCCAACGGTTTCACCACTTCAATGGCGTTGCGATTGGCCTCGACCCAAAGCGCGATGCGTCCATGGGCCTGCTCCAGGTTTTCGATCACCAACTCGCCGCGCCCCGAGCGGTCAAAGGTAAACACCACCACTCCGAACGGCCGCAGCACCCCGCACAGCCCGCGCGCCACGCGCGCCTCCAGGCGGCAGCGGTGCAACAATTCGCCGCCCAGGGTCCGGGTCACTGCACCATTCGACGTGATCAATGGTGTATCCGCTCGCAGATGCAGTCCCTCGAGCAGCGGAGCGGCGTAGGCCGCGCGTCTTCCGGTGGCGATGGCGACGGTAACGCCAGCGTCCTGCGCCGCCTGCAGAGCTTGCGCGTTCCGTCGGCTCACCTGGGTAGTCAGGGTTGGCAGCAGAGTGCCGTCCATGTCGATGGCTACCAGCCGAACGGGAGGGTGCATAGATTTCAGTGTACCGGGCGGGCGCCTAGCGCGGACCGCACCCCCTACCCCCATAAGCGCTAAGTTAAGCCTCTGCCAGAAAGATGATCCTGCTCAGTGTGTTGACTGAATTGGATGGCCGAATGTGCAAAATTCCCAACTTCCGGTCAAATTAGCGCGTATGCCCCTACCCCCTCTCTCATTTAGGGTTAAGTGGTTTGTTTGCAACCACTTATACTAATTAGTACTGGGTCTAAGCCCTTGATAATAAAAGGGTTAGATCGTAAAATCGTCAATAATAAGGACTTACGGCCCATTATTGGGCGTTTTGTCCCGTTTTCGGTGCAGTCCCAGGCAGAGGGTGGCTGCGAAGGACCGAATAGCAGGGGCAAGAAGCAGGCGACCCCGGGGATGGCGGCCGTGCCTGGTACTACCGTTGTGGTTGCATCCTAGGCCAGAAAAAACCAAAGGCCCGGGCCTGAAGGCCCGTTCATCCGCGCTTTTTCCGAGGGCTGAAGCCCTCGGCTCCCTCCGGATTCGCCGATTTACAGCCGTAGTCCTGGCCACCTTCCCGAGGTGCCCCGTCTCCGAAGAGGGAATCACCCAGTTCTGCTACCTAGAACTATTCTAGCGATTTGACGGAAATAACCGGCAAAGTTGGGAAGAAACATAATCGGTTTGGAATGAGGGGGATGGGGCTGGGTGCGTGGGGTGGAGGAGTTGACAAAGCCATTTTTTGCGCGGACGATGCGCCGTAAATTTCCTCTTGCGAGCGATGAACCGTGAGCTTTCGGCAACGGTGCATGGTTTGAGCGGGGCGGGGCTGGCAAGTTGAAGGTCGACTGATGATGCTCTGGGGGAAGGTTGCGGTTCCGGATCCTGTACGTCAGATCGAGTTCGAGTCATTTAGATCAGGGCGGAACGGACGCGGGAGACTGCTTGAGTCACCCTGCATGGGCGCGGAGTGAAGGTGCGCGAGGTTCGCGATTGGCGTCACATGCCTGCGACCACCTTGGCCAGGACGTGAGCAGCTTTCCTGAGAAGCGATTGCTCGGCGGCTGTCAGCGCATTGATCTGCCGGACCAGCGCGCGTATCCGCCGCGTGCGGGCTTTAAGAAGCAGCCGCTTGCCGGCGGCCGTGGCCGAGATATTAACGCTGCGGCCGTCCTGAGCGTTCTGTTTTCTGAAAACAAGGCCCTGTTGTTCGAGAGCGCTCACGATGCGCGTCATGGTTGGCGGGCGCACCTGCTCGGCCGCGGCAAGGTCGCCCAGCGTGATCGGGCCCCCGAACACGACCACCGAAAGAGCTGAGAGACGCGGCGCACTCAGGGAGCCGGTCTCGTCTTCCCTGCGGAGCTTGCGGAGCATGTGGATCGCGGCCGAGTGCAGCCGCTCGGCAGTCGGCTGCGAAGATTTTTGCGTTTCCGATAACATCCCGGAATCATTCTATGCTATATAGTTAGCAAAGCTAACGATCATAAGGAGGCCAGGGTGAGCGCGGTGACGGAAGATGTAAAGCAATCGGTTCGGTTGAGCGAAATCGGGCAGATCGCCCTGACGGTCCGGGACCTTCAGCGAGCGAAGGATTTCTATCAGAACACCCTCGGAATGCAGCTTCTGTTTGAGGCTGGAGGGATGGTTTTCTTTCAGTGCGGAGCCATCCGCCTGATGCTGGGAACCTCGGAGAAGGCAGTGTCCAACGAGGGCACGATTCTCTACTTTCGAGTTGAGGACATTCACCGGGTACATTCGGCGTTGAAAGACCGCGGCGCGCGAATTGTGCAGGAACCCCATGTGGCAGCCAGGATGAAGAGCCACGACCTCTGGCTGTCGTTCCTCAGAGACCCGGAAGGCAACACGCTGGCCCTGATGAGCGAGATCGGCCGGACACAGCCGGTGGAGAAAGGCCAATGAAGAGATTTGTGACTCTATTCAGCGTGTCAGCCCTGGCGATGAACCTGTGAAACTGAACGGCAAGGGAACGAACCACTCACCATCGGCAGCGGCCACCGATTCCGACGCCATGGCTCGATCCGGTAATCTTTTGCCTATGGAGCGAGTTTGCAGCCAGTGCCATGCCGTGCTTGCCGTGGAAACCAAGGCCGATTGGTGTCCGGCCTGCGGCGGCGCGCTCACCGAGCGGGCCGAACTGCTCCAGGAGCCGGGGCACGCTGCGCCGCCCGCCGAGGTCGATCATCGCGGCATCGTGCTGCCGCGGCGTCACGCGCTGGGTGGGATCATCACGCCGCAGTGAGCTTTCCGGACAGGGTTGGGGAATCACGGGCCCGTATCGAGGCCGATCGCCTGGGCCAGGCGCTCCTGGCGGGCGTCGAAGGTCCAGAAGCGCTCGGCCTTCAATTCGAGGGCGCAGGCTACGTGGAGGGAATCGAGGGTGCGAATTCCAATCGTGGGACCGTGGCGACGGGCCAGATCGATGCTGGTCTCCCAGATGCTTTCCGGCAATACCGTTTGAATCCAGATTCCTCGGGCGCAATCGTGCTCGAAATCCCTCCATGCCAATTGGGCTGCGGTAGCCGTTAGCAGGCCGCGAAAGAGATATTGATGGATGGCATGCGCTAATTCACTCCGGTTTAACGGGGTGATCCAAACGGATGGATGCTGGTCCATCCTGCGGTCAGTCTCTGCGGAGTGTGCGTCCGCTATGTAATAGGAGACAACGAAACTGCTGTCCGCGGAGAAGGTCAATAGCGGCTGTTCCTCTCTTCGATGAGGATTTCAACGGCCGGTATGACCCGATCACCGAAGATGCGCCGGCGACGCGCAGCCGCGTCCGGCCATTCGGTTGGGCTTGGCCGCGGGTTCTCCGGGACGATTCGAGCCACCAGGTCGTTGCGCTTGCGAAGTTCGACGACTTGACCCGCCTCAAGCCATGACAACAACTGGCGGGTGTTGCGGAGCTGGCGGAAATTGATGCTCGGCATAGCATCAGTGTGGCACAAAATGTGGCACATTGTCAATGTAGATCGTCAATACCGGCCCTTCTCGCGCTCGTCAATCAGAAGGTCGGCTCCCGGAAGGATGCGATCTCCGAATATTTCCCGTGCGCGCGCTTCGAAATCCGGCCATTCAACGGGACGTGACGGGCGCGTTCCGTTTTCCGGCAAAATTCGGCCCAGGACCTGATTGCGTTCGCGAAGTTCGACGGTTTCTCCAGCTTTGAGCCAGGCTTTGAGTTGGCGGGTGTTGCGGAGCTGGCGGAGATTGATGCTCGGCATGTTTTATTGTGGCACAAAATGTGTCACATTGCTTAAAAATCCGGGGCTTGCGGCGGTCGCGCAACTACTCGTAGCGCAGGGCTTCGGCGGGCAATACGCGGGCGGCGGAGGAAGATGGATAGAGCGTGGCCAGGAGAGAAATGCCGATGGACACCGCCGACACGATGATTCCGTCGATCAGACGCGGGGCAAAAGGCAGGGTGTCGATGGAGTAGACTTCGGCGGAGAGATGGATGAAGTGGTAGTGGCCGCCGGCCCAGGAAGCGAAATAGCCGAGCACGAGGCCGAGCGCGGTGCCGATGACGCTGATGAGGAGCCCTTGCAGCACGAAGATGCGCCGCACCTGCGCGGGCTCGACGCCGAAGCTCAT
>JASHTU010000657.1 GCA_030040395.1 Acidobacteriaceae bacterium | reverse complement strand
GCGAAGGGTTATGTCCAGCTATCTGTACGGGCTGAGCAAAAACGATCCTTTTGTATTGTTGGTTGTTCCCGGCGTCATGATTCTCGTCATACTCGCAGCGTGCTGGACGCCTGCCCGCCGCGCCACCAAGATCGACCCGATTGCGGCACTGCGCTATGAATAGAGCGTCGCCTGTCCCTGAATGAAGCGATGTTGTCTTAGAGCTTGACTGCCCACTCGTCTCGCGCTTGCCGAATGTCAGGAGCAGCCACTCGTCCCGCGGCGTCATCCAGAGCGTCGCGAGCCCGGCCCGCCTCGCCGTATGCTATCGTTAACCCGCTGCAAATAAGGGGCGAACCACGATGCGCTACGGAATCCGTCTTTTTCTTGCGGTAGTTCTGGCCCTGATTTCACCACGCTCATTTGCCAAGACTGTCGTCTTCTGGCAGACGGGTTTTCCGGCCGCCGAATCTCCTTTGCCGAGCGAAGCTGGACTGCACGCGGCCTTTGCCGGCGCAGAGGTTGCCAACGCCAGTCAACTGCCCGACGCGTTGGCCGCGCCGGATGCAGATTTACTGGTGCTCCCATATGGGTCGGCTTGGCCGGAGGCGGACTGGAAGGCCATTCTCCAATATCTCGATCGCGGCGGCAATCTGCTGGTGCTTGGCGGAAAGCCTTTCACACGGGCGGCCTATGAAAGCGCGAACGGATGGCGTTTGCGTCCCGCGAGCACGGCACAGACGTTAGAACTATTCATCGACGGTTATCAAGACACTCCCGGCTCGGATGCGCTGGCCTTCACGCCCAACGGCGACGTGTTTCCACAGCTGCCGCCGTTCAATTGGAAGCGAGCATTCAGCCCGGTGGTGCGGCTTTCGGTGGTTAACTACGACGCGAGCGGCGGCGCCACCGGCGGCGAAGATATGGATTTGACCACGCTGGCGTGGGGCCAGCGCAACGGGCATAAGCTCGCGGCTCCGGTGATCGAGCTGGATCACAATGCCTATCGGTTCGTCGGCGGGCGATGGATCTTCGTTGCCTGCGAGCCGGATGCGGACTTCTTCAGCAACACGAATCTTCTGGAAATGCTGGTGGAACTGGCGCTCCGCAAGGACGATCGCTTCGCCTTTCGGCCCCGCTTGCCGCTGTTCGTGCCTGGCGAGGCGCTCGAATTCGACTTGACTCCTGCCCATCTGCTGGCGGCCCAGCTCGCGCCCCAGCCCACGGCCGAACAGTTGCATGTGCGCGTCACCTCTGAAGACGGCGGCGTGCACTACGACCAGACCGTTCCCCTAGAACCTGCGGTCACCTTGCCGCAGAGCGCGGCCGACGGCACGGGCTTTCACACTGTCCAAGCTACTCTGCTCCGCGACGGCCGGCCGCTGCGAACATACTGGTCGGGGTTCTGGATGCGCGACTGGCAATATCTACTGTCGGGTCCCAAGCTCACCGTTGGCCCCGACTACTTCGAACTGAACGGCAAGCCGCTCCCGGTGGTCGGGACGACCTACATGTCGGGAGACGTTTCGCGGCTCTACCTACTTCTGCCCAACGCCTATGTGTGGGACCACGACATGGCGCAGATTCGCGCGGCGGGCCTGAACATGATCCGCACCGGACTGTGGACGGCCTGGCGTCATTTGCTCGCGCCCAACGGAGAGATGAGCGAAGCGGCGTTGCGCGCTGTGGAAGCGTTCCTGATGTGCGCTCGGCACAATGATTTACCCGTGCAATTTAACCTTTTCGCCTTCTATCCGGATGAATTTGGCGGTGAAAACGGGTATCTCGATCCCGGCGCGGTGCGCGCGGAATCGCTCTATGCGCGGTCGCTAGTGGAGCGCTTTCACGCCGTGCCGTTCCTGGCCTGGGACCTGATCAACGAGCCGAGCGCCAACAAAAACCTTTGGAAGACTCTGCCTGACTACGATCCGTTTGAACAAGCGGCGTGGCGCACCTGGGTCGCGAAACAGTATCCCGACCAGGCGAAACTGTTGCACGACTGGGCCGAGCCGTCGCTCGGAATCGGCCGCGCTTTGCAGTCCGATCCGACGGCGATCGGGCCGGGGATAGCTGCCGAGGATCCGCTGGCGCTGCCCGAAGCCGACGCTTTTCCCCCCGACGCCGTGCGCAACGGATTCAACCCCTTGAAGGTGTACGACTACTCGCTCTTTACGCAATGGGTCTTTTCCAACTGGGTCAGCCAAATGCGGGCGATGATCCGAGGCGAAGGCTCCGCGCAGTTGATCACCGTTGGCCAGGATGAAGGCGGTGTGGCCGGCCGCGTTTCTCCCGCGTTCTATTCGCCGCTTATCGACTTCACGGCGGACCACACGTGGTGGGATTACGACGCCATCCTCTGGGCTTCGCTGGCCCCGAAGTTTCCCGGCAAACCCTTGCTCATCCAAGAAACCGGCGAGCAGCGCCGGCTGACTCTCGATGACCAGCTTCGCTTTAGCGCGCAGGTCGAGGCATGGCAACTGGAGCGCAAAATCGCCATCGCCTTTGCGCAAGGCGCCGGAGCGCTCGAGTGGGTGTGGAACGTGAACGCCTACATGGCCAACGACAACGAGATTCCCGTCGGCGCCGTGCGGCCCGATGGAACCGAGAAGCCCGAGGCGCAGGTGCTGGCAGGCTACGCGGCATTCGTGAACAAAAGCCCGCAAAGCTTTACCTCGATCGAGCCTCCGGCAGTCACCATGGTGACCTCGCAAACGCTGCTGTATTCGGTTTTGGGCGGTCTGGCGCTCGATACCCAGAAACACGCTCTCCGCGCCATGGCGTATTACGATCGCACCCCGCTGCGGATGCTCCCGGAGAATCGCCTCGCGGAGTTAGGGTCGCCCAAGCTGGTCTTCTTGCCCTCGGCGCAAGGGCTGACAGATAACGCGTGGAGCGCCTTGCTCGATTACGTGGCCCGCGGCGGCACGTTGCTGGTGACGGGTCCGGTCGATCGCGATGAACACTGGCAGCCGGTGGACCGGATGGCGGCTTTGGGCGTCAAGGCGACAGTGGTTCCCCTCGCGGTGCGTGGCGCGGTGCTGGCTTTGCCCAATGGCGAGACGTATCCTCTCGGCTTTCCCGCTGATGTGGAGCAGTCGGCCACCTGGACCATGCGCTTTGACGGGGGCAAGCCGGTCGAGATCGTTCCACACGGAAGCGGCCGCTTCTTGTGGACCGCCGATCCGGTGGAGTTTGCCGAAGGATACACGGCGGTTGCCGCGCTCTATCGCTGGGCGCTCGGCGAAGCAGGAGTCAAGCCTGGCTTTCGTGAAGTGGAACCTTTGTCGCCGGCGGTCCTGGCCTTCCCCAGCGTGCTCACTAACGCGGAAATTTACAGTTTCAGCAATGAGTCGCTCGATGCCCAGACCGTCAATATCGTCGACGCGCTCACAGGCGCGCACATCCACTTCACCATGCAGGCGCAGCGCGGCGCGGCGCTTCTGCTGAGCCGTCAGGGCGCTGTGCTGTCAAGTTACGGAGGCGCGGCGGTCGAATGATTGACCGTTCCAGCAGCTCCACAATTGACCTATCCCAGAGGCGCCGGAGCTAAGCGGCTGTTTCTTTAAGAAAAACCTGCCTTGCGGGACGTGGGAAAGAGCACATAAACTCTGGAACTAGAATGAACCGTGTCGCTCATTCTTCCCCATGACTCCTGTTTCGCCGATCTCCACCATTAACGATCTCTTTCGCCGCATCGCAGCAGCGGGCAATCCGCGCGCCATCCTCTTCCAGGACGAAGCGGGCCAGTGGCGGCCCATCTCCTCGGACCAGGTCTATCAGCGCG
>JASHTU010000656.1 GCA_030040395.1 Acidobacteriaceae bacterium | reverse complement strand
TCGCCGAGAATGGTGCCGATGCGCCCGATCACGCCGGGCACGTCCCAATTGCGGCACAGCAACAAATTCCCCTCCAGCGGGGCTTCGATGTCAATGCCGTCGAACTCGAGCAGGCGCGGCTGCTCGCCGTGAATCACGGTGGCGCTGGCGCGGCTGGGGCCCGCGGCGGTGTGCAGCTCCACGGTCAGCACCGTCGCCGCGCCGCCGCGCGCACCCCCGTTCTTCTCCTCGTGGATGCGGATCCCCCGCTCCCCGGCCACTGCCGCGGCATTGATGCGGTTCACGTTTTCTGAGCCCTCCAGCAGTCCGGCAATGGCAGCGTTGCGCACCAATTCGGTCTTCAATTCCGCCAGCGCGCCGCTATACCCCAGGTGAATGGCCTCGATGCCGCCCTTTCCGGCTTGCGCCAGGAACGCGCCCAGCCGTTCGGCCAGGTCGATGTACGGGGCCAGTTGCAGGTACTCTTCATGGCTCAGCGAGGGAAGATTGACGGCATTCTGCACAACACCCAGCTTGAGGTACTCGCGCACCTGCATGGCGATCTGCACGCCCACGGCCTCCTGCGCCTCGGCCGTTGAGCCGGCGATGTGCGGGGTGAGAATCACATTTTCGAGGCCGAAATAGGGCGAGTCCTTGGGCGGCTCGACGGCCAGCACGTCCAGCGCGGCCCCGGCCACCTGCCCGCTTTTGAGCGCCGCCGCCAGGGCCACATCGTCCACCAGTTCGCCGCGGGCGCAGTTGATGATGCGCACGCCTTTCTTCATCGCGGCCAGGGTCCTGGCGTTGATCATTCCTGAGGTCTGCTGGGTAAGGCCCACGTGCAGGGTCAGATAATCGGCGTTGGCGAAAAGCGGCTCCAGTGGAACGATCAGAATTCCGTTTTCGCGCGCCACCGCGGCGGAGACAAACGGGTCGCAGCCCATGATGTCCAGTCCAAATCCGCGCGCCCGCCTCGCCACTTCAAGCCCGATGCGCCCCAGGCCAAGGATGCCGAGAGTCTTTCCGCGCAGCTCCGTGCCTTGCAGCGACTTCTTCTCCCACCGGCCCGCGTGCATCGAGGAGTTGGCCGCGGGCACTTTGCGGGCGAGGGCGATCATCAGGCCGATGGTGAGCTCGGCCACAGCAACTGCGTTCGCGCCCGGCGTGTTCATCACCACAATGCCGCGCCGCGTCGCCGCTTCGGTGTCGATGTTGTCCACGCCCACCCCAGCGCGCCCAATCACGCGCAGCTTGGGCGCGTGCTGCAGCAGCGCGTCGTTCACCTCGACCGCCGAACGCACCACCAATGCGTCGGCATCGGCCAGCGCGGCCGGCAGACCCTCCGCTAACTGGTCGTGCGTCCTAATCTCCCAACCCGGCTCAGCCGCAAAGACGGCCTGCGTCGCCGGTGACACTTTCTCCGCCAGAACGATCTTCATCGCCGCCCCCTTGGCCCTTTCTCCACTTTCGTATTCGTCGAAGCGAATGCCGTGCTTCTCGCACAGCAGGTCGAACATGCGCACCACCGCCGCGTGCGGCTTGCCTTCGCCGCGCTCGTACTTGGTCACCGAGTTGGGGTGCACCCCCAACCGCTCCGCCATTTCATATTGGTAGAGATCGAGCTGCCGGCGGGCGATCAGCAGCTTTTCTCCAAAAGTGAGTTCTGTCATCACAGTGGTCAGTTCTCAGTTCTCAGTGATCAGCGGCTGGGCGCCCCAGGTCTCGATTTTGAGACCTGGGAAACAAAAACGTCGAAGTACGAATTCATGCGGTCAGAGACCTGGCAGCCAACAGCTAGGAGCTGGAAACTGCCCCGCGTCCACCGATTACCTCGCCGCAAGCGCCGGCTGCGCGGCGTTCATCGCCTCCGCGTACACTTGCTGCGCCGCGGCCACGGCTTCTCCGTAGCGCACCGGCATACCCAGCGTGTCCTTGGCGATATGCTCCATTGCGCCCAGCAGGGCCACGGTGTCGAGATAGTCGAAGAAGCCCAAGTGCGCCACGCGAAAGATTTTGCCCATCATCTCGCCCTGCCCGTTGGCCGCCACAATCCCGAACCGCGCCTTGAGCGCCTTGATCACCTCGCCGGAATTCATCCCCTCCGGCACGGAAACCGCCGTAGCCGCCGCCGCCGGCGACTTGGCTGCGAACAGGGTGAACCCCAGCGCCGCGAGGCCCGCGCGCGTGGCGGCCGCGTTCACCTCGGCGTTGTCAATCAGCGCCATGCGGCCTTTTTCCAGGTCACCGCCCCCCTGCGAGGCGATGTAATCGAGCGCGCCTCCCAATCCCGCCACCAACGCCACCGGCAGCGTGTACGCGCTCTCGCCCTTCACCTGGTTCTTGCGTTCCTTGCGCAGGTCGAAATAGAAGCGCGGCGTTTTGGCGGTTTCCATCGCCGCCCAGGCGCGATCGCTCACGCTCAGGTAGGCCAGCCCCGGGGGAATCATCACCGCCTTTTGCGAGCCGCCGATCAGCACGTCGATGCCCCAGCCATCCACGTCGAAGAGCGTGGTGCCCAGGCCGGTGATCCCGTCCACCACCAGCAACGTTTCGCCGCTGGCCTCCTTCAGCAGCTTCGCCACCCCTTCCACGTTGTGCCGCGCCGTGGTCGAGGTATCCGTGGCCTGCATGTAGAGAACCTTGTGCCCGGGCCTGATCGCTGCTCGCACCTCGTCGAGATCGAACGTCTCCCCATACGGAGCCCGCACCACGTCTGCCTCGCAGCCATAGGTCTTGGCAATGCCTTCCCAGCGCTCACCGAACTTGCCCGCCGAAAGAATCAGCACCGGGTCGCCCGGTGAGGTCAGGTTGGTCACGGCTGACTCCATCGCCCCCGTGCCCGAACTGGCCAGCAAAAGCACCTCGTTCCTGGTTCCCACAAACACCTTGAGCTGCGCCAGCACTTTGAGCAGCAGGGCGCGAAACTCGGGGGTGCGGTGGTGCATATCCGCCGCCGCCATGGCAAACTGCGCCGCCGGAAGCAGCGGCGTCGGACCGGGCGTGTAGAGCCGTGTTTTACGAATCATGTTTCCTCCGTCTGGGAACGAGTCGAATCAGCCGTTTGCGTTGAGAACCATCGAACCTGTTCCTTGTCGCGCGCAACAAACAACCACATAATACACTATTTTGTGGTTTCTGTGATTTTCCTTCTGTGGAAATTCCGGTAGCGCCCTAGAAGAAGCCGCTGCGCAACTTTCTCTCAATGCCAGTGTCTAGCGGTTTGACGACTGGAAGTCAGGCGTCCGGAACTCGTCACTTTCCTGATTTTTTTCTTTTCGTGCACATCAGAACTGGCTGAGAATCGCTGCGCAGCCGCCCCGTTCATCACATTTACGTATCAGGCGTGCACCCGCAACGTTCCCTTTCCCTACGTACCGTTTTTCTTTCGAACTTTTGAGTGTCGGTTCTCAATGGAGCGCGGCTGTTGTCCGGCCGCAATTCGAAACGCCGGAACCTTGCGGAGGTTTGAATATGAGGTACGGGATCCCGATCTTCTCTCTCCTGCTGGCAGCGCCCATCGCTTTTGCGCAGTCACCATCCTCCTTTCCGTTTCCCCCGCCCTTCCCACGGCAGATCAAAAACGTGGTCATCATTTTTCAGGAAAACCGGACACCCGATAACCTTTTCCACGCTTTGGGTCCGGCCTGTGCGTTACCGCAAAACGCAAGCATTCTGGAAGCCTGCATTCCTAAAGAGGTAACCAGCTCGTGCTATGACATCTCTCCCTGTGGGATTTCGAACCATTCGGGCGCTCCGGTGGTCGTGCCTTTAAAGCCGACAACTCTGGCCGGATCGGTGGACCCGGACCATTCCCACAACGGCTTTAACAATATGTGCGACCCGGACCCGGCAACGCTCAACTGCCGCAACGATGGGGCATGGAAAACATCTTCTCCGGCAGGATCTTCTTACGCCTATGTCAAAAATAGTGCGGTAACCAACAGTGACGGTACCCCCGGTCATCTGCTTGGTCCGTATCTGACGCTGGCCAAGGAGTTCGGTTGGGCGAATTTCATGTATCAGACCAACCAGGGTCCCAGTTATCCAGCCCACCAGTTCATTTTCACGGGCACGTCGGCGCCTACGGCCAAAGACGACGCCAGGTCCACATTCGTTTCCGAGAATTTCAATAACAAAGTGCTGAGTAACAACGCTGGATGTCTCGCTTTGCAAGGGGCCACCAACGATCTTCTTTCGCCGGCCCTGAGCACCCCGCCCGCCGATTGCAAGCTCTATGCCGACGGCTCGGTGCAGGAATGCCCCATCACCAACACCGCCCTCGTTTATCCCACTGACCCGGTGGGCACATTTTGTTACCCGCACCAAAGCATGGCGGATCTGCTCGATCCGCTGGCCATCACATGGACCTACTACGCCCCGTCCGCAGGCTCCATTTGGACCGCGCCCGACTCCATCAAAGCCATTTGCCAGCCGGCTTTTGTTAATCCCAATGGCGACCCCAATTCCGCTCTCGAGTGCACCGGCAAAGAATGGAACGCGCACGTCGATGTCAAAAATCTCGGCACCGATATTCTCCGAGACATCGCCAGCTGCAGCCTTTCTCGCGTGAGCTGGGTGATCCCGAACGGGGAGTGGTCTGATCATGCCGGCCCCTATGACTTCTATGGACCATCGTGGGTGGCGGCGGTCATCAATGCGATCGGGAACAGGCAAGAATGCGGCAAAGATACACCAGACGCCGGCCAGACCTATTGGGAAGACACCGCGATCATCGTGACCTGGGACGACTGGGGAGGGTGGTCTGATAATCAACCTGCATCCTATGCTTCGAAGCTGCCCTGCAAATCGACTGACTGCCAGGCCGATTATCAATATGGTTTCCGGGTTCCGCTCCTCGTCGTGTCCGCCTACACCCCTGAGGGCTACATCAACAATGTTCCGCATGATTTCGGCAGCATCTTGCGGATGATTGAAGCCGTCAACCATATAGGTGAAGGCCTGCTCAATTTCGCCGACGCGCGCGCCACCACGGATTTGCGGGAATTCTTTACGCTTTCCTTGCCACGTCCCTACCAAACAATCCCAGCCGAAAAGGATGCGAATTTCTTCTTAAACCAAACCGGGCCGGCCGTGGACCCGGACGACGACTGAGCAGGGAGCTATAGCGGTTTTGGAAATGCTGTAGAGAGAATCCGGAGAAGCCGAGCCGACGCGACCTCAAGTCCGGGCTCAGCGACAGGTCTTGGTCGCTGGGGTGGAAGGAGCGGCGACCCGGCACGATTCTGGCGACCCCACATGATTTCCTAAACCGCCGTGGCCCTCAAACACCCCCGGGAGACAGGGGGCCCACGGTTCACCGTTTCCCGATGCCCCACGCCACGCGCAGACCGGCACGGACATCGAACGGCAGGCTCGGATAGCCGATGGGCGCAATGTGCTGGTTGTCGAGCAGATTGTCCGCTTGGGCGTAGATGCCCAGCCAGTTCGTGAACTGGAAGCTGCCGCCGATATCCAGCTTGGCGAAGCCATAGTCGAGATTGCGGTTGGGCAAAAGGAGGCTGTTGCCGCCACTGGCGTCTTCATTTTCGAGATAAGTGGAGTCGTCGCTGCGGCTGGCGAAAGCGGCCGCAAACACGCCGGTCAGCCGGCTGTTGGCGTAGGTGGCAGTAAAGTAACCCGTGTGCGGCGCGCGCCGGAACGGCCGCGCCCCCTGGAGCGGCGAGCTCGCGCCCACCGGGATGCCATTGAACGTGGGAATCGGGCCCAGCAGCGCCAGGTCGTCGTTGGTGAACGACCGCTGCACCACCGCGTCCAGGTACGTGTACCCGCCGCGCAAAAACAAGTTCCGGCCCAACCCGCTCTCCACGCTGGTCTCCACGCCCAGCGCGCGGTACGCCTCGCTGTTCAGACTTTGCTCGTACGCGCCGTCGGTTTGCAAAAAAGATTCCAGTTGCTGCTGCTGGGCCGTCGTCAGGTTGGGCAGCAACTCCGGAATGAGATTGAGCCCCACGTATTCAACCTGCCGCCCGAACTCGTTGTGAAAGAAGCTGGTCTTGAACACCACGCGCTGGCTCACGAAATCCTGCTCCACGCCGCCCTCGTAGGTGCGCGCCTGGGGCGCCTGCAGCGGCACAATGTGCAACTGCGCAATGGTGCTTTGACCTCCGTTCATGGCGAGAAAGTTATAGAGCGAATAAAACTGGTCGGTCAGCGAAGGCTCGCGCACCGCGTCGCCATAGTTGAACAGCACCCGCGTGCCGCTGAAGATTCCCGAGCGCGGCCGCAGCGCATACAACGAGAACCCCGCCCGCGGCGTAGTGTCGGTCCCGAAAAGCGAATAGTGCTCCAGGTCGCCGCCCAGCATGTAAAAGAACCGGTTCTTGAAATCTCCATGCACCGAAGCCAGATAGTCGTAGTTCCATCGCTCCACCGGCGTGTAATAGGAACTGCCCGGCTCCGCTCCGCGCTCGTCCTCGAGTTGAAACCCGATCAAGCCGATCAGGTGCGGCGTAAAGGTGAAGTCGCCGCGGTAGACGAGTTGATCGCGGTTCGACACTAACTGGTACTCGTTCGGATAAGTCTCCCCATTGGCCTGGCTGTAATCGAGCAGCGCCTGGCCGCTGGCGCTCGCGCCGTTTGCGCCCAGAATGGTTACCGGCAGCCCGTAATAATTTCCGCCTGTGTAAGTGACCGGCCCTGCGCACTTTCCCGCGGGCAGGCAGACCCCCTCCGGCGACCATTGATGATATTGCTCCCGCTTCCGCGTCAACCCATAGCGCACCGTGTTGTGCAAGCTTGCCGTGGTCTGGTTCGCGATCGACGCGCTCAGGTAAATGTCCTGGTCCTTCTGCGTCGCGTTGTCGGCCACGTGGTGGAAATCCCATGTGTTAGGAACTCCCGTCGCGTCCACGCCATAGTGAATCGTCCCGCGCACCTGCGTATTCGCGCTTGGCTGAAAGCCCAGGTTCGCCGCCGCGGTCCCTACGTGGTATTCGTCCATCGGCAAGTCGTTGGCCGTTTGCAGCCAGCTATAGGCGCCAAGATAGTCGTACTTGTTGTGCGCGCCGGCAAGTTCCACGTCCTCGTGCGAAGTGAAAAAGCTACCCCCGTCACCCTCCAAAATCAGCGAAGGAAAACTAGTCGTCCCGTGCGGGGTGGTCAGGCTCACTACGCCGCTCTCCGCATCGGCGCCGTAGAGATCCGAATCCGGTCCGCGGTACACCTCCGCGCTTTCGATGGCCGTGGTGGAGAGAATGCCGAAATCGAACCGTCCGCCCAGATCGCCGGCGTCTATACCATCAACGAGCACCTTGTTGTTATCGGAGTCGCCCCCGCGGACAAAGAGGGATGTCTGCGCGCCGCGCTGCCCATCCTCGACCACGAACGCGCCCGGCATGAGCCGCAGCGCGCTTACCAGGTCGACGCGTTGCGCCAGTTCGAGTGGGCCCAGCACGGTGGTCGCGGCGCTGGTCTGGGGTTGCGGCGTGGGCGTGCCGGTGGCGGTTACCACGATCGACTCGCGCGCCCATGCCGGCTCCAGCACCGCATTGCGCTCGATCGAATCCAAGCGTCCCGCGTAGAAGTCCGGCGTCTGCAGTTGTCTGAAACTGGGCGCCGAGACGACTAGAAAAAACCGCCCGTTCGCCCCGGTGGAAACTTGAAAACTGCCGTCTGCTCCGGAAACGGCGGTAGCGATTACTTTTCCACTGCTGATCAGAGATACGCTGGCGCCGGTGACCTTGGCGCCGGTCGCATCGCTGACCACGCCGTGAACGGTCGCCGCGGACGAGAGCGCAGCGCAACATAAAAAAGCAATCGCGCAGTACACGCAGGTCGCCAACTGTCCAGCGCGACCTTTCAAGGTTTTGGAAACATGCATCGGAAGCTCCTCCGTTCCCCTCGGAACATGAAAGCGGGTGGGGTGCGCCCATGACCGGTCTCCTGACTTGCG
The DNA here is from genome assembly GCA_030040395.1 of Acidobacteriaceae bacterium. Lineage (GTDB taxonomy): Bacteria > Acidobacteriota > Terriglobia > Terriglobales > Acidobacteriaceae > Telmatobacter. The sequence goes on along the minus strand of JASHTU010000656.1, from coordinate 231 downwards.
CTTGTTCGAGCCGCCTTCCCAAAGAAACCTGCCGGTTGTCTTCAGTGGCTCATGCGGCCCTTCCACCCTGAGCGGAAAAGCCATGGCTGAACTCCTGCCTTCTTTCCATGACCGGATACGACGGGCCGTGGGGCAGGGGCGCTTACAGTTGCGGGGCAGTGGCGGATTTTCACCGCCTTCCCGAACATCCTGGGCGATAGTTGGCTTGGACGAGGCCGTTCCTTCACGGAA
>JASHTU010000655.1 GCA_030040395.1 Acidobacteriaceae bacterium | reverse complement strand
CGAGACTGTCGCCTTGCCGCCAAAATAGAAGTCGACGGTCAGCGTGTTGACGAATGGTTGGAGGCTGCCGGTGGGAAGCCGAAAAACCGCCGATCCTTCGACAAGACCAGCAGCCGGCCTCAAATGAATGGTGTCGATGTTGTCTCCGTTCAGCCGCACGTTGAGTGCGGGTTCCGCATCTTCGGGCGCGCCGCCGTACTGGTACTTCAGCAGTAGCGGGATGGATTGGCGGGCGCCCAGGAACAAGTCGGGGGGCAAACGGAAATAGACATTGATCGATCCGGTGCCCTGCAACTTCAAATGCGCAGCCGTCGTATACGTGCCGATAGCGGAGGGTTCGTCTGCGCGCAGCCAGCGGGGAGCGTCGTACTGAGCCCGCGAGGCGCGCGGGCTGCCAGGGGCGTGGACGCTGTCTGCGTGCGGGAACCAGCGAGCGCCGGCCAGCGCCCCGGCTGCCTCGAGCAAGTCGCCGGCGTCATCGCCGGTGATGATCAGCAGCTTGCCATAAGGGTCACGCGGGTTGTCACGCATGGCAAGCATCGGACCCGGCGTGGACGGCAGAGACAAGCCATCAAGAAGGCTGGAGCTGCGCAAAGCCAGGACGAGCGCATTTCCGTTGGGAAATTGGCCGACGCTCACGGGAAAGTAGACGCCACGCACGTCAGACAACACGCCGAACCAGGAAGCGACGAGCGCGGCGCTTTCCAGGGTGGTGTCGTCAGGCTGCTCGCCGAAGACTACAGGGAGGCTCCAGGAGCGCGTTCCGGCGCCATCGAAAAACGGCAGGGGAAGTAAAGAGAGATCATTGGCAATGGGCAAGCTGGTTCCGTCAAGAGTTACTGTGCTGGCGGGATCGAGGGTTACCCAGGGCGTTCCCTTTGGGCCGCAGGACGCGCAGTTTCCCCGCAACTCAACGGAGAGCGTGTTGTCGCTGATCAACAGGTCGGTGGGCAACTCGAACTGGGCCTGTTGCGTGGCCCCTGATGTGAGGGCAATGAAGCCCACGTCCACGCCGTTCAGCGTTAGTTCAAGGCGGGCCTCGTTGGCGTGCAAATCTGATGCTGCATAGTTGAGTTTCAGCAGCGCATTGGTCGTGACCTTGGTGACCGGTTCGTCGAAGAAGAAGTTCAGCGAAGCGCCGCTGCCCTGCAGAGAGAGGGCCGTTGTGCCGGCGGCCGCGCCCAGCCCGAACTCGTCATGAAAATTGGCCGGCCGCGTCTGCTCAGGCGGCTCTGCGCCGTTTTTCAGCGCAGCGGACTGAATCTCAGAGGCTTGCATTGCGTGAGGAACAAGGATGCCCAATAAAATCGCCGGGAAAATAGTGGATGCGGCTCTTCGCTTCCGTGCTGACGGCAGTAGATCCGATTCATCTTCATCCGCGGGGCGAGGCAGCAAAATTCCGATGGGCACGATCGCTGCGGCGCGCAAGGCAAGCCAAAAGATCTGGAACAAACTGCGCAGCGGGCGGTCGCTGAGTTGTGAAGAATGCAACGATCGCCAGGCGCGGCGACGAGAACGCACCAGGTCCCCGATCTGATGCTCCTGGTCGTGAGTTAGATCGGGGAAGTACAGGTGCTGGTTTCGTCCGGCGGAATGCGCCACCAGCGCCGGAATTTCGCAACTCAGCCGTCCTTCGCCCAGAGCCAGCAAAACGGGCGCACCCCGAGGGAGTTCCAGCGACGGGGCGATCCGCACCGCCGCAGTGTTGCGCGAAAGCAGCATCGCGGCGCCCCTGATTTCGCTGTCGGAGTCCAGGGTGGAATTGCTCAGCGATCTCAGCGTTGCGGGCACACGCACACGCAGCGAGGCGCCGGAGCGCAGTTTGCGCTGCTCCCATGCGACAGAAACGGCCACGGACAAAATCATCGTGTTGTAGAGCGCCCATGCGGCGTTCATGACGATAGTGTCGCGGTGGGCGGGGTCGGCAACGTAGCGCCGCGCGCCCATGACAATTCCAGCCACGTTCAGCGCCAGCAGAAGCAGGTAGGGCAACGCGATGCGCCGGTCGAAATACGAGCGCCGGATAATTCCGCCCTTGCTGGTGACGTTGAACCGTCCGAGCTTTGGGTTGATGAGCGCAAGCAGCGTGGGAAAGAGAATGTACGGAGCCAAAACAACCTCGTAAATCTCGTTCCAGAAGGAAAAGTGGTGTCGCCCCTGAATACGGGAATTGGTCAGGGTCGATAGCACCAGGTGCGGAGTGGCGTAAGCCAGCACCGCCCATGTGTAGCCGTAGATGTTTACCTTGCCGAAAAGCAGGTAGACAAGCGGAACAGTTAGAAAGATGAGGCGTGGAACGGCAAAAAGAAAATGGGTGGTGGCGTTAAAGTAACAAAGCTTCTGGGGGAGCGTTAGTCCGGATGCAAAGAGAGGATGTTCGATGCGCAGAATCTGGGTCATGCCCCGCGCCCAGCGAATGCGCTGACCGATGTGGGCAGCCAGGCTTTCCGTGGCGAGGCCGGCAGCCTTCGGAATATTGATATACGCGGTGTTCCAGCCAAGCCGCTGCATGCGCAGAGCGGTGTGCGCATCTTCCGTCACCGTCTCCACCGCGATTCCGCCAATCGCGTCCAGCGCGCTGCGCCGCAACACTGCGCACGATCCGCAGAAAAAACTCGCATTCCACAAATCGTTTCCATCTTGTACGAGACGGTGAAAGAGCTCGCCCTCGTTGGGGACTCTGCGGAACTGTCCCAGATTGCGCTCAAACGGATCGGGAGAGTAGAAGTGATGCGGCGTCTGCACGAGTCCAAGGCGGCTGTCGTGGAGAAACCAGGCGAGCGTTGTTTGGAGGAATGACCGCGCAGGGACGTGGTCAGAGTCGAAGATGGCGATAAAGTCGCCGTTGATGAGCCGAAGCGCATGATTGATGTTTCCCGCCTTGGCGTGCGCGTTGTTATCGCGCGTGACGTATTCCACACCGACCTCTTCGGCAAAGCTGCGGAATTCATCGCGTCTTCCATCATCGAGCAGAAGGACCCGCATTTTTCCGGCGGGATAATCCATCGCTTTTGCAGCCAGAACCGTACCCTTCACGACGTGAAGCGGTTCGTTGTAAGTGGGGACCAAAACATCCACGGTTGGCCAGTCGTCGGGTTCTCCTTCGAGCGGCAGCGGCGGCCGCCGCAATGGGCGCAGGGTCTGGAAGTAGCCCAAAATCAGGGTCTCGAAGGCGAAGAATTCGGCGGCCAGCAGCAAAAGAACAAAGACCGTATCCCATCGGTGGATGTGGCCGGCGCTGGTAATTCCATCCCAGGTTTGAATCACTCGCCAATAGCCATAACGCAGAGTGCTGAAGACTGAAAATGCCATCAGCAGCATGGTGATGGTGAGGGAACGCCGGATTTTGTTGAGGACGATTGCGAACGCGATCAACACCAGGCCGAAGATGGCCTGCTCCTTCCACGGAAGCGGCAGAACGAGCAGGGGGCAGAGGGCGAGACCTGCCAGGAGGGCCAGAAAGCCCAGGACCACCGACGCTGATGAAGTGCGCCGGGATCGAGGGACGAATCCGCTCATGCAGGCGCCTCAACCCAGCGTCCGGGAAGGCCTGTGCCGGCGCGTCAGCGGCGACTGACGGCGAACGCCCGATTGCAGTTCGCGTTGTGCCTGGTTGATGGAAGCTCGTTTCATCACCATCCTCGTGTAGGGTGCTTGAACGTGCACGCCAGCGATCCATCATGCGGCGACTTCCACGCCTTGCGCAGCCGATTCCCTCGTTTTCTCCCAGACTGTCTATTGGGTGCGCTCGTCGTCCATTTGGTTGGTTCTCGCCGGGCCCCAAATCGCACCCACACGCCACGCTGTCAACACTGAAGTTAGCGGGTTTTGACGCACGGAGAATTTATTGGTTTTGACAATACGGAAAAGCGCTACAGAAAAACCGGACCAATTCCGCCAGCATCTAAGAACAAGAATTTCGTGTCTGACGGAAAAGAGGTGCAATGAGGCTGAAGCCGTTTCTGAGCCTGTTTCTGATGGCGCTGGTATACCACAGTTGCGCCGCCCAAGATTGGCAGTCCTTCTGGAAGAGCTACAAAGCTGGATTCATGGACAATCAGGTGCGGGTGATCGACCATAGCGCAGGCGATCGCACCACATCGGAAGGCCAGGCGTATGGGATGTTCTTCGCCCTCGTTGCAAACGACCGCGCCCGTTTCGACGGCCTGCTTCGTTGGACGGAACAGAATCTTGCTCAGGGGAACCTGGGTGAGCATCTGCCTGCATGGCTGTGGGGCCGCGGTGCAGACAATAACTGGCATGTGCTCGACACCAATTCGGCGGCGGACGCAGACCTCTGGATGGCGTACACTCTGCTCGAAGCAGGTCAAGCCTGGAATGAACCGCGTTATAAGAAATCGGGTCTTGCGCTGGCGCGCCGGATCGTAGAGGAAGAGGTTGTGGATGTGCCGGGCCTCGGCGAAATGGTCGAGCCGGGGCCGAAAGGCTTCCAGCACGGCGACACATATCGGCTCAATGCAAGTTATGCGCCACTGCAAGTTATTCTCGGCCTCGGTTATTTCATACCCGGAGGGCCCTGGAAAAAGTTGGCGGCGAATGTTCCAACGCTGATCAAAGACTCGGCGCGGTTTGGATTCGCGCCGGACTGGACCAATTTAAGAACCGGCCAAAGATTGACGGTAACTCCAACCATCGGTAGTTATGATGCGATCCGCGTCTATCTTTGGGCCGGCATGCTGAATCCCGCTACACCGCATCGGGAGGAATTGCTCAAGTCTATTTCAGGAATGGAGAATTATCTCCGAACCAGCCCGATTCCGCCGGCCAAAGTACGGCCGGACGGAAGCATCGAGGATCCAAAGGGGCCAGTGGGTTTTTCCGCGGCGTTGCTGCCGTACGCTTCGGCTCTCGGCGACGAGCAGATTCAAAATCAGCAAATGTCGCGTGTGGACTCCGAATTGAACCCCCAAACCGGACTGTATGGAAACCCGGCCCAATACTATGATCAGAATCTGGCGCTTTTCGCTTTGGGCTTTGAGGAGCGCCAATATTCGTTCGACTCCAATGGCGCGCTCAAGTTGAAATGGGTGCGGAACTGAAAGTGCTGGTCATTGCTTCGCGGAATCAGGCGCCGACTGGCTCCCCCATAGCTCTGCCCAAGCATGCGTCCGTCCGCGAAATATCCGTACTCCCTGGACAACAGAGCCTATCCCTTCGAATTCAGTACACGTCGCGCTGCAAGCGCCGGTTTTCCTTCATTCGATGCACATAGTCGCCAGCGGCTTCCTGCGACATTGCGCCTTGAGCCGCCACGATACTATGCAGTGCTCTGTCTACATCTTTGGCCATGCGAAAAGCGTCACCGCACACATAGACATAGGCTCCTTCCTCAAGCCACGCCCAAACCCGCTTTGCGTGATGCAGAATCAGATCCTGTACATAGACTTTGTGTCCGTGATCGCGCGAGAATGCCGTATCGAGCTGTGTCAGGTGACCGTCTGCCGCCATACTTTCCAGTTCCTCGCGGTAAAGAAAATCGGTGGCTGCGCTGCGTTCCCCGAAAAAGAGCCAATTGCGTCCGGTGGCGCCGGTTATGCGTCGCTGGTGGAGAAAGGAGCGAAACGGAGCGATGCCGGTTCCGGGACCGATCATGATGATGGACGCCGACGGATCCTGTGGAAGACGAAATTTTTTATTCGGATGGATGTACAGGGGCAGCCGGTCACCCACCTCGACGCGGTCATCGAGCAGCGTGGAACAGACGCCGCCCCGGTGGCGGCCGTGGGTCTGGTAGCGCACAACCGATACGGTGGTGTGTACCTGGCCGGGATGCGCGAGGGGGCTCGACGAGATGGAGTATAAGCGCGGGGTGAGCCGGGGCAGGATCCTGACGAGATCATCGATGGTCTGGATCGCGCCGGGGCATTCCCTGAGCAGATCGATCAGGTCGCGGCCGTGCAGATAGCGTTCCAGTTCTTCTTGCTGCTCCGGTTTCATCATGGCGTCAAGCCAGGCGCAGCGAGCCAGGGATGAGTACTGCCTGGCCATGTTGCGCGTCAGGCGCGTGATGGCGAATTTTTCCAGCAATGCCTGCCGCAAGGGAAATGTGCCGGCCTTGGGCACTTCAACCCTTTCGTTGCCGGTGAAGGGCAGCAGTTCTAGGATCGTGTCTACGAGC
>JASHTU010000654.1 GCA_030040395.1 Acidobacteriaceae bacterium | reverse complement strand
GTGACCTTGGGGACGTTTTTGAGGACGGCAGGGTCTTTGGGGACGAGGACGAGCTTTTCGGTTTGGACGCCATCTAAGGCTTCCGGGCCCTGGTCGGTGATGTTCCATTTGGCGGCCATCTCAGCGCCACTGGCTCCGAAGCCCAGCATGATCCAGCTTTCGTACTGACTGAGCTTGCTGAGGGTAGTGACCTGGTCGATGGCCTTCTCGTAGAGCTTAATGACGCCGCCCTGGCAGCAGACGACGGTTTTCTGCGCAGGCTGGCCATCAACCTTTTCGATGTGGACGCCCATGTGGAAGGCAGTTCCGTTGCGCTCATAGTAGACGACGCCGGTTTGGGTTTCGGTGTCGGGGACGGGCTGGGTTTGTACGGTTTCAAACTGGAAGTCGGCGGAGGTGGTGTGAAAGCGGGCGGCTGCAGCGTCGAGCTTGCTAAGGGTGGTGGCGAGGTCGCCGGAGGCAAATGCCGCCGGTGCGGAAACGAGCGCCAGCGCGAAGACGGCGGCAATGGCGAACTTGCTTGAATACATATCCTTCCTTTGATTGGACGAGAAACGGCGCGCTGTGGGCGCAGGTAACCAGAACTTAGCGGTGCGTCCAGACCTTCCAGGCGAGATGGCCCTGAGCATCGGTGACCGTTTCCCAGCGTTCAATGAAAACGGCGTCACCGGTGACGGGCTCGACGGCGGCCCGCAAGGCCTCTTTGATCGCGCTTTGCGACGCTCCCGGCGGAATTTTGACGTCGGAGCCCTCGACGGTAATGATGACGCCATGGCCTCCGTTGCCGCTCACCAGGATGGGATGCATGGGGCCCGTGAGGGGAGTGGGTTGGGCGCCGAAGTTCCAGAGGTGAGGAGCGATGAAGATGAAGAGGAGGATGAGGGTGACCATGATGTCGTAATGGAAAGAGCCGCGGGGGTAGGTCCAGTAGAAGTAGCTTTTGAGAATCTGGCGGAAAGAGCGCCTGGGCTGGGGCACGGCTCTGCTTGAGGTAAAAGAAGCCATTACGATCACGACTCCCTGCTTATTTTATCGAGTCCTCCCATGTACGGCCGGAGGGGTTCCGGAATGACGACAGTTCCGTCGGCCTGCTGGTAATTTTCGACGATAGCGAGCCAGGTGCGGCCGACGGCGAGGCCACTGCCGTTCAGCGTATGGACGAACTCGGGCTTGGCTTGGGGAGCGGGGCGGTAGCGAATGTTGGCGCGGCGGGCCTGGAAAGCGTCGAAGTTGGAGCAGGAGGAGATTTCGCGGTAGAGGTTCTGGCCGGGAAGCCAGACTTCGAGGTCGTAGGTTTTGGCGGAGGAGAAGCCGGTGTCGCCGGTGGAGAGGAGGACGCGGCGGTAAGGCAGGTTGAGGGCTTCGAGGATTTCTTCGGCGTCGCGGGTGAGGCGCTCGTGCTGGGCGTCGGAGTCCTCGGGGCGAGCGAATTTGACGAGCTCGACTTTTTGAAACTGGTGCTGGCGGATGATGCCGCGTGTGTCTTTGCCGGCGGCGCCGGCTTCGGCGCGGAAGCAGGGGGTGTAGGCGGTGAGGGAGATGGGCAGGCGGGCCCAGTCGAGGATTTCGTCGCGGTAGAGGTTGGTGACGGGGACTTCGGCGGTGGGGATGAGCCAGTGGTCGTTGTCCATATACTCGCCGCGAGAGGCAGCCGCGGCGTCGGCGTCGGAGCAGCGGAAGAGGTCCTCGGCAAACTTGGGCAAATTGCCGGTTCCGAATAGCGATTTCGAATTGACCATGAAGGGCGGCAGGACTTCTTTGTAGCCGTGCTGGCGGGTGTGCAGGTCGAGCATGAAACCGATGAGGGCGCGCTCGAGGCGGGCGCCGGCGCCCATATAGACGGCGAAGCGGGCTCCGGAGAGCTTGACGGCGCGCTCGAGGTCGAGAATGCCGAGGGCTTCGCCGAGCTCCCAGTGGGGTTTGGGGGTGAAGTCAAATTTGCGCGGCTCGCCCCAGGTTTTGACGGTGAGGTTGTCGGCTTCGGAGGCGCCGACGGGGACTTCGTCGCGTGTGAGGTTGGGGACGCGGGCGAGGGACTGGCGGAGCTGCTCGTCAAGGGCGGCGGCGCCGCGATCGAGATTGTCGAGTTGCTCTTTGAGGGCGCGGGTTTCTTCCATCAGAGCGGCGGCGGCGGCGCCGTCCGAACCGGCTTTTTTGAGAGCGCCGATCTGCTGGCTGAGCTCGTTGCGACGGGCCTTGGCCTGTTCGGCGTGGGTGATGGCCTGGCGGCGCTGGAGATCGAGAGCGCGAAAATCGCCCAGCAGCGCGGCCGGGTCGGCGCCACGGGCGCGCAGCTTTGCTTCCACCAGCTCCAGGTTGGCGCGAACGAATCCTAAGTCGAGCATTCCATAACCAGTTTACTTGACGAAATGTGGCTTCCAGCTCACAGTGATTCGATTCCTGCGCTTCAAATCATGAGCAGAACGACTTCAACAAGATTCCGAGCTACTCTAGCCGGAAGTCACGCGGTTGAGAATCCTGAGCGCGGTTAGAGTGTCTTTGTCGGCCAAGAGCTTGCCGATGGCATCCCTGCTGACTGCGTATTCCTGGTTGCGGACGCCGCCGCTGACATCCCCGCCCTCCTCCTCATCCTCACCCTCACCCTCACCTTCATCCTCATCCTCATCGTCGTCCTCATCCTCGCCTTCATCCTCATTCTCATCCGCATCTTCATCCGCGTCTTCATCCGCGTCTTCATCCTCATCCTCGCCTTCATCCGCATCCTCCTCCTCCTCCTCCTCATCCTTATCCTCGTCCTCGTCCGCATCCTCATCGTCGTCCTGGTCTTCGTCATCCTCTTCATCGTCGTTGTCGTCGTGGTAGTTGTCACACTCCTCGGCGTACGGGCACTGGCTGCAGCGGTCGTTTTCATTGCAGATGCGGAGGATGGGCGCCAGTTCGTCGCCGTCTTCGGTGTGGGTGACGGATTGGAGCGATTTGGTGGGCAAGTAATCGAGGTGGTTTTCGATGGTCTGCATGGCGATCTGCAGGCCGTAGAGGAG
>JASHTU010000653.1 GCA_030040395.1 Acidobacteriaceae bacterium | reverse complement strand
CGCCATGTTCGGACTGCCCGCGGCGCCTGCCGGATGCGCCGCGGCAGGCTCCTGGGCCCAAAGGGCGCCGGCGACGGCAAAAATAAGCAAATAAAGGGGAAAACCCCGATTTACACCCTTCAAAAACTGGCCGCGGAGAGTGCCACCGCCCTCCGGATGAATCCGGACCCTATCGAATTGCAATGCCGCTTACCTCTACCGGAAATAGTACAACGGCGGTGAAGTCGGCGCCGCGCGATCGCCCCCCGGAGCCCCTGGACGCGCCGGCAGGTTCCGCGCCGCCGATTAAAGCGGCGGCCAACCTCCCGGCGCCCGCAATTCAAGACGGCCGCCTGGTCCCGGATGTGCGGCTAAGGCCCGGCTTGCATCTTAACTTTGGTGGGTCGCGGAACCAGAGGCGCGGTGCGCCAGGAGCGGCCTCAATCCAGAGAATCAATCCAAAGTTGGCGGCAGAGAGTTTTTGAGCGATGCAGATCCGAGGGAAGCTTTTACGACGTGTTGCGCTTTTGTGCGCGGTAGGCGCAACGGTCCTGGCTCTCCGCGCGTGGGCAGCCTCCTGCACTACGCAAGCGCAAATGACGCCGCAACAGCGCGACGCTCTCGCCTCGTCCGCGCGCACCCTGCTGCTGCAGGCGCAGAGCGGCGATGTCCACGGACTGAGCGCGAATACAGTTCCTGCCGTGGCTGCGAATCTTGCGGGGATCCAAAACTGGATTCAATATATCCAGCCGCTGCTCAAAGGCGCGGCCATCACCGTCGACGAGGTCTACCTTCTCGACGCTTCCGCCGACCCGCCCGGCCAGCAGTCCACGGATTTCTTCTGCGGATCGCCGGTGGTTGGGTTCAACTTTACCGGTCTGCCGCAGGGAACATACGCTCTGGCGATCCTTCACGCTACCGGCGTCCGTGACCCGCAACAGGTCTCGTTCATTTTGTCCAGGACGCCCGCGGATCACTGGCTACTGGCGGGCTTTTTTAATAAGCCCATGGTGGAGGCCGGTCACGATGGCCTCTGGTACTGGAATTCGGCGCGCAAATTCGCGCAGGACAACATGGGCTGGGATGCCTGGTTTTACTATCGCATTGCCGCCAGTCTTCTCGATCCGCTGAATTTTCTCTCCAGCCCCAACCTCGACAAGTTGCAAAGCGAAACCGGCAAGGTTCGTCCCGCGAATTTTCCCGGGCCCGCGCCTCTGATGCTCAATGCGCATGGAACCGCCTTTGCGGTGACTTCCATTGACACCACCACCACCTTCGGACCTCTCGATCTCGAAGTCCATTACGCTCCGAGCCCCGCACAAATCGCGGAACTGCGTTATCCTGTCATCGCCCGCAAGCAGGTCACCGATCTTATGTCGGCGCTTCTCCAGTTGCATCCGGAACTGCAGGGGGCCTTCCACGGCATGTGGATTCACGCGGATGAGGGGAAAAACTCTGTGTTCGCGCTTGAACTGCCGATGAACGGAAACGGCGCGAACGGGCAACAACCAAGCCTAAACTCCAACGGCTTTGCGCGTTGAATATTCTTAGGAGGCGTCACGTCGGCGGCTTTCCTGGCGCCGGCGCCTGACGTTCCCGTTTTCACCGGGCTTGCCGCAACCTGAATCGAAGCCCCAACGAATCGCAGTCAAGGAATGGATGTGATCAAACCCGCCCAGGGCCGTAGTCGCGTCGTTATTGAAGATGTTGCCCCCCAGATCGACGCAGGCCGGCGCCCGGTCCGGCGCATCCTCGGCGACGAACTCCGCGTTACCGCCGCCATCTTTGCCGACGGTCACGATCATGTCGCCGCCCGTTTGCTTTACCGCAACCGATCAGACCGAAGGTGGCGCTTCGTGCCCATGAAGCTTGGCGGCAACGATCTCTGGAGTGGGTCGTTTGTTGTCGATCAGCTCGGCTCCTGGACCTTTACTCTGCAGGGCTGGGTCGATCACTTCGAGACCTGGGCGAGCGATTTCAAGAAGCGTCTCGCCGTCCAAACCGGTCCCCGCCGCGCTGATGTCGATTCCTCCGCCAGGCCTGACGACGAAGCCGGACTCAACGTCGCCTCCGCTCCGGCCGCCTCCGATATCCCCCTCGCTCTTCGTTCCGGCGCCCTGCTTCTTCACCAAGGGGCCGCGCGAGCCTCTGGCGAAGCCGCCTGGCAATTGCGTGAAGCGGCGCGGATGCTCGCCTTGCGGGCCGATCAAAATGTCTACCTTCCCGAGTACCCGCTCAGTGACGAAGTCCATCTCCTCATGTCTGCTTATCCCGACCTGACTCACGCCACCCGGTACCAACCCGATTTGCCCCTCTGGGTCGATCGCGACCGGGCCCGCTTCTCCGCGTGGTACGAAATGTTTCCCCGCTCCGCATCCCCGATTCCCGGCCAGCACGGAACCTTTGCGGACGCCGAGCGGCAACTGCCTGAGATCGCCGCTATGGGCTTTGACATTCTTTATCTTCCTCCCATTCATCCCATCGGCCGCGCGTTTCGCAAGGGGCCGAATAACTCTCCAGACCCTCCTCCCGACGCCCCCGGCAGTCCCTGGGCCATCGGCGACCAATCCGCGGTCGATCTTCGTCCCGGCGGGGAGCCGTGCCGACGCGGATGCGGCGGCCATAAGGCCATCCATCCGCAACTGGGGACCTTCGCCGATTTCGACCGGCTCGTCGCCGCCGCCAAGGCGCACGGACTCGAGATTGCGCTGGACATTGCCTTTCAGTGTTCGCCGGACCACCCCTGGGTGAGCGCGCATCCTGACTGGTTCGTGATTCGCCCCGACGGCTCCATTCAATACGCGGAAAATCCGCCCAAGAAATATCAGGACATTTACCCGCTCAATTTCGAGTCTCGCGACTGGCGCGGATTGTGGAACGAACTCTACTCCGTTTTCGAGTTTTGGATCCAGCGCGACGTCCACGTCTTCCGCGTCGATAATCCCCACACCAAAGCCTTTCCCTTCTGGGAGTGGTGTCTTGGCGCGCTAAAGAATAAGTACCCCGACACTATTTTTCTGTCTGAAGCTTTCACGCGGCCGCACGTCATGTACGCACTGGCCAAGCGGGGGTTTACGCAGTCTTATACTTACTTTACCTGGCGCAATACCAAACCTGAACTTGAAAGTTACTTGCAAGAAATCACCCAGCCGCCCATCAGTGACTTTTTCACGCCTAACTTCTGGCCTAACACGCCCGACATTCTGCATAAGACGTTGCAGGAGGGAGGACGGCCGGCATTTATGCTCCGCCTTATCCTGGCCGCAACACTTGCCGCGAGTTATGGCGTTTATGGTCCGGCTTATGAGCTGGCGGAAAACGCTCCGGCCATTCCGCCTCCCGGCAAGGCTGACTCAGAGGAATACCTCGACAGCGAAAAGTACCAGATACGCCAGCGCGACCGCAATGCTCCGGATTCTTTGCTTCCCCTCATCACCTCCCTTAACCGCATTCGCCGCGCCAACCACGCCCTCCAGGCAAATGCCTCTCTTCACTTCCACGGCATCGATAACTCCAACCTGCTCTGCTATTCCAAATCGACGCCGAATTTCGATAATACGATTCTCGTCACCATCAACCTCGACGCCTTCCAGGAGCAGGCCGGCTGGACGGATCTCGATCTTGACCGCCTCGATCTGCTGGCGGGGGAGACTTTTCTCGTCGAAGATCTCTTAAGTGGCGCTCAATACTCCTGGAGCGGCCGAAGCAACTTTGTTGCATTGCGCCCCGGCGTCCAGCCCGCGCATATCTTTCGCATCCTCCGGCAGCCATGAAGCCGCGCCCCATCGCCCGGTTCGGAAATATTCTTTGGCGAGACAGAGACGGCGCAGGTTCCCTCTTTTGGGGGGCGAGATTTGAGTCGGCGGCTTGGAGCTGTCATGAACTTAGGCGCGGCCGGAAAGTGAATAATAGGCTCTAAGCCGCGGCAAGACCCTCAGTACGGAGAAATGGAACGTGAAGAAGCTCGCCAGCGCTGCCGACCCGCTATGGTACAAGGACGCCATCATTTACGAGCTCCATGTGCGCGCCTTCGCCGACTCCAATGGCGACGGCATCGGCGACTTTCCCGGCCTCATCTCCAAGCTCGACTATCTCCAGGATCTCGGCATCACCTGCATCTGGGTTCTGCCCTTTTTCCCTTCGCCACTGCGCGACGACGGTTACGATATCTCCAACTATGTCGACGTCAACCCTTCTTATGGGACCCTCGACGACTTCAAGACCTTTCTCGACGCTGCCCACCAGCGCAACATGCAGGTGATGATCGAGCTGGTTATCAACCACACCAGCGATCAGCACCCGTGGTTCAAGGCGGCCCGCTTGGCCCCGCCCGGCTCGCCGCAACGCAATATGTATGTGTGGTCGCAAACCGACCAGCTCTATAAAGACGCCCGCATCATCTTTACTGACACTGAGAAATCCAACTGGACCTGGGACGAAGTCGCCAAAGCATATTACTGGCATCGATTCTTTTCGCACCAGCCCGATCTCAACTTCGACAGTCCTCTGGTCATCGAAGAAGTGCTCAAGGCCATGCGCTTCTGGTTCGACATGGGCGTCGACAGCCTGCGCATGGACGCCATTCCTTATCTCTGCGAGCGCGACTGCACATCCTGCGAAAACCTGCCCGAGACCCACGCCGTCATCCGGACCATTCGCACCGCCATCGACGCCGATTACGCTAACCGCTTCATCCTCGCCGAGGCCAACCAGTGGCCCGCCGACGTGCGCCCCTATTTCGGCGAAGGCGACGAGTGCCACATGGCCTTCCACTTTCCCCTCATGCCGCGCATCTATATGGCGCTCCGCCAGGAGGACCGGCTGCCTATCACCGACATCATGGCGCAGACGCCGCCCATCCCCGACACCTGCCAGTGGGGCCTGTTTCTGCGCAACCACGGCGAGCTGACTCTAGAAATGGTCACTGCCGACGAGCGTGATTACATGTATTTCGCCTACTCGGCCGATCCTCGCATGCGCGTCAACGTAGGCATCCGCCGCCGTCTGGCGCCCCTGGTCGACAACAACCCCCGCCGCATCGAGCTGCTGAACTCGCTGCTGCTCAGTTTCCCCGGCACGCCCATCCTTTACTACGGCGACGAGATCGGCATGGGCGACAACATCTATCTCGGCGACCGCAACGGCGTGCGCACTCCCATGCAGTGGACCTCCGACCGCAATGCCGGCTTTTCCAAGTGCGATCCCGCGCGCCTGTATCTCCCCGTGATAATGGACCCCATCTACGGTTACCAGGTGGTCAACGTCGAGGCCCAGCTCAGCGATCAGTCGAGCCTCCTCCACTGGACCCACAACATGATCGCGCTGCGCAAACTTTTTCAGGTGTTCGGCCGGGGCACGCTTACTTTCCTCAATCCCGCCAACCGCAAAATCC
>JASHTU010000652.1 GCA_030040395.1 Acidobacteriaceae bacterium | reverse complement strand
CCCGCCCGCCTCAAGGCGGGCGGGATCCGGGCCCGCAACAACAGTCTGTTTGACCGCTCTGCCTGACCCTTCGGGAGAGATATGCGGATTTTTGTTGTTGTACTCTGCTTGCTTCTTGTGCAAAGCCCGGCCTTGGCTCATGCCGGCGGCGCCGTTCCCTCGCATCCTGCCTGGCTCAATGAGGGCTTCGACTACGCGGCTTTTACGCGCTTCGATGCGACGGCGCCACCGAAACCCCTCATTTACCAGTCCAATGGATTCCTGGCGCTGCAGGAACGGGGATTCGGTTCCCAGCAGATGATTGTTCCGGTGGCCGGGCAGGCTGCTCCCACCAATGGCAGTGACCGGCTTACCGCGCTCTTAATCGATGGCCCAGTCTTCATCGGCGTTTCGAGACACAGCTTCGACTTCGCATCCAGCCCGGCTCGGCGCAGCATGACTTACTTCGCGGACCGCACCGTCTATCGCGCCGCTTTCGATGGCGGCCCGGAAGTCCAGCTTACCGTGTACCCGGTTTACGGCGAATCTGCGGCCGTAATTCGCGTGCGCGTCGACCGCGCCGATGAGCCATTGCATGTGGCGCTCAACATCCAGCCCGAAGGATTTCAGGCTGTTTCCGGTCAAGACGCAAACGGGGCGAGCTACGGCTCTTCACGATGGCCCTATCGTGTGATTGTCGATTCGCGCCCGCGCGCGAACCTGCAACACGGACAATTCAGATGGACTCTCACCATGGGCACCGAAGCTGCCTTGCTCATCGCTCTGGGGGGCGCCGAGCAGGAAGTAGCGGCTACTCTCTCGAACCTGCGTGCATCGCCGGACCTCTACGATCGTGAAACTCATCGCCGCTGGAATGTCTACCTGGCTTCTGTGCCTCTTGTGATTCCCGCCACGCCGATCACGTTTACCGTGGGCGCCACCGGCGAACGGGAAAGCGTCGAACCCAAGGCGCTGGTTCGAAGCGAGCTATGGTTCTGGAGAGGCGTTCTGAATACCACTTGCCAGTCGCGTTACCTGCCGGCAACGCCCATCATGATCGCCGACTGGAACGTCTTCATGGGGATGTGGAGCAACGATGGCATCGCAGAAGCCATTGCCCTGGCCGGAACCGACCAGCGAGCGCTCGCTCGCGCCGCCATCCTGGACTGGTTTCGCTATTCCGTGAATGCGCAGGGAGACGGAACCAGCGCCTGGACTATCTTTCCCTCGGGCAAAAATACCTTCGCGGCCACAGGTCCGGAACGCAACACCCAGGGTGTGCCGGTGCAGGCTTCACTAATCGGAGAATACATCCGGCTGACTGGTGATACGAGCATTCTTCAAGCTAAGCCCGGCGGAGTCGCCGGCAACCGAACCATCTGGCAGGCGCTGTTGGCGTACCAACATAACCTGCTCGCAGTGCGCAATCCCAGGCGCGACGGCCTCGTCGAATGGCTCCATACTTACGAAACCGGCTGGGACGACAAGGACTCACCCTTTATCGACCTTCAAGGCGATCCCACCGCTGCTGTCAACGAACAGGTTTTTAACCTCTGGAGTCTCCAGGAAATGGAGTGGCTGGAGCGTTTGCAGGGCGACGATCCATCTCCATGGCAGCAGAAATTTGCCCGTACTCTTGCAATTGTGCGGGAGAAGCTCTGGGATCCGGCTACGCAACGCTACTGGGACCTCGACGAAAAGACCGGAAAGCTCTGGACGAAGGGCGAAAATCTCGACGCCTATTACTTGCTCTACTTTGAAAAGGACCCGCAACGGATCGCATCCATTCTGCAGGGGCTCAACGATCCCCATAAGTTCAACGGCGCACTCCTTCCTACTCTCGCCTTCGACACCCCACATTGGGGCGGCTACTGGCGCGGCCCGGCGTGGCCGCGAATCTTCAGCTACGTGAGCATGGCCCTGTCGCGCAGCGGCCATGCCCGCGAGGGATTCACCTGGCTCGCCCGCGCTATCAATAGCAACCTGGGACCGCTCCTTCCGGAGAACGTCGACCCCAAACTCTACCCGCCAAGCGACCATGCGATCGGGTCGGTACGCATTATGGGATACGACGCGCTGGATACGCTCGTATTTCCCGATGTCGCCGGACTCCGCACGTGGGGCGGCGAGGATCTGACGATCGCGCCCAGCGACTCGCCGGGCAAGCTCTATATTCGCAACCAGAAATGGATGGGCGACCGCTACGACGCAATATTCGAGCCGAATCGCCCGATTCGAATCTGGCGCAATGACCACGCCTTACCAGCCCTCGACCCGCATCGGATATGGCGCGCAAACAAAACTGGCGGCACGGTCGTCTTCCGGCCCGTCTCCAATTAATCCTGATGCGATTCACGCCAAGAAGATTCCTGAGGGAGATCGCTCATTTTGGAATCGGTAGGCTTTTTGAATCGACGATCATTCATTCGCAGGAGCGCGATGGCTGCTGCTGGCTGCGTGCTAGAGGGCTCTCCGCTCGGGGCGTGGCGGGCCTGGGTCGCCCCGCAGATCATCGCGGGGCGCGGATTGAAACTCTTCCGGTTCGACCAGGGTTAGATAAGGCCTGGGCAAATCCCATGTTTAATGAGCGGCC
>JASHTU010000651.1 GCA_030040395.1 Acidobacteriaceae bacterium | reverse complement strand
CGGCTTGATACCACAAGAAAGGAAATCGCTCGAATCCCCGCTTCTATGTCGCGCACCCATGGTGCGTTTTGGTTGCTGACATTTGTTCAAGCTGGCTGCTACAATGGCTCTCCCGAAGTAATGGAGTATTTAGAGGGTTCTTCTTCTTCGAGGTCAAGTCGCGCCGGCATGTTGCACTCGAGATATTGAGGGGCGGCAAGCCTACATTTCCGCGCGCCGTTGAGGTCAGGAGTTGTTTCCCGTGGAAGCAATTTATTGGAATGGAGCCATTCCACACCGCGCAAACCGATTCAGGGACAGTCTTTTGCGGTGGGCTCCGCTTCTTCTGCTGATTCCCCTGCTTCCAGCAGCTACCGGCTGCCACGGCCGCCATAGGCGTCGCGCAGGCGCGCAACACCTGGATTTCAACCAGGATGTGCAGCCGATTCTGGCCAGCAACTGTTTCAGTTGCCATGGGCCGGATCCGGAGATGAGGAAGGCCGGATTGCGGCTCGACGTGGGAGAATCGGCGCTGGCCAAGCGCCCGGGGCATCCGGACGCCATTGTTCCGGGACATCCGGAAAAAAGCGAGTTGATCAAGCGGATCGAATCCAAAGATCCACATTACCTGATGCCGCAGAACGCCCAGGGCGAAGCCAAGCCCATGAAGCCCGCGGAGATCGCGATCCTCAAGGAGTGGATACGCGAGGGCGCGGTCTACCGGCCGCACTGGGCGTTTGAGAAGCCGGTGAAGCCGCCGTTGCCGGTGGCCACGGCACACGACCCCTGGGTGAAAACCCCGATCGACGCGTTCATTCTGGCGCGGATGCGCAAGGAGGGTCTCCATCCTTCGCCCGAAGCTGATAAGCGGACGCTGATTCGCCGCGTCACGCTGGATTTGACCGGACTGCTGCCGACGCCGGCCGAAGTCAACGCATTCGTCAAGGACAAGTCGCCGGATGCGTACGAGCGGCTGGTGGAAAAACTGCTGGCCCGGCCCAGCTTTGGCGAGCAGCGGGCCCGCTACTGGTTGGATTACGCGCGCTATGCCGACACCTACGGCTTACATCTCGATGACAGCCGCGACATCTGGCCCTACCGCGACTACGTAATTCGGGCTTTCAACTCGAACAAGCCGTTCGATCAGTTTGCGATGGAGCAGATTGCCGGCGACATGCTTCCCGCCAAAAACATCGATCCGCTAATCGCCAGCGGATATGTGCGCCTGGGGGTGAGCAGCAACGAAGGCGGGGCCATCCCCGAAGAGTTGCGCGTGAACATTGCGCGGGAACGAACAGAGGCCTACGGCGCTACGTTCCTTGGCCTGACGGTGGGCTGCGCGGTGTGCCACGATCACAAGTTCGATCCGACGACCCAAAAAGATTTCTACGCGCTGAGTGCATTCTTCAACAATATTGATGAAGACCCGTTCAACGGTGACCGGCCGGTATGGAAGCCGGTGGCCCGCATTCCAAAAGCGCAAAACACAGAGGCATACGACCAGGTGCTGGCCAGACGGTCCGAGTTGGTTGAGCAACTGCGGGGGATGCGTGTCGAGGAACGGGTCCTGGTGCAACGATGGATCGCGTCGCGGCAGAATCCGGCAGAAGGCGTTTCGACCGACAGGCTGATCCTGCGCCTGCGCCTGGACGAAGGCGGCGGCGCGGTGCTGAAGAACAGCGCACCCCATGCACAGCCGGCGAGCTTTCCCATCGGCAAAGCCAAGCCGCAATGGGGCGAGACGACGTGGATGTGGCCCGATTTCAGGATGGAAACCAGCACCAGAGTAATGCTGGGTCAGATGGGAGACTTCGAGCAGAACCAGGCGTTCTCTTCGGGCGGATGGTTCATGCTGCGATCGGCGCCCAATTATATTGTCGAAAACACCTCGGGCGCGCTGATGTCGAAGATGGATACGACGCAGCACAACCGGGGCTGGGACCTGTCGATCAAGAAGGGCATTCTCAGCGTCGACCTGGTCGATGAATCCCCCAAAGAGCTCGACCTTCCAGGTGCGGCTGTCAGGAAAGGCAGGAAAACCGGCGAAGAGTTTTCCTATCCAACGCCGGATGATCTGACGCAGAAAGAATTGTCGCCTGTCAAGCAACCGATCAAACAGAAAACCACCAAAAAACACGAGGCCGAGGATAAGAAGGGTAAGAAACCGCCTGCGGCCGCGGCTAAGGATATGACGCCGCAGGTGGCCATCAAGGTTTCTACCGTCGATCTACTTCCTGTCGACGGGCATTGGCGTCACGTGTTCTTTACCTACGATGGATCGGGCAAAGCATCGGGCGTGAAGATTTATATCAACGGCGTGCAGGTGGCCACGCGCATTGTCATCGACACGCTGGGCGCCAAGACGATCCGCACCAAAGCGGCGATGCAGCTAGGCTGGAGATATCCCGACGCCACGCCGGCGCAGGAGACCCGTTACCAGGACATTCGCCTGTACGAACGTGCGCTCTCAGCCGAAGAAGTGAAGCGGCTACCCTTTGAAGACTATGTTGCGGAGGTTACCGGCAAACCTACGTCCAAGTGGACGGAGGACCAATGGCACTTGGCGAGTGAGTTCTACCTGAACAACGTAAATCCATCGTACAGAGCGATACAAAATCAGATCGGCCAGCTTGACGCCGAGCTGGAAAAACTCTCGGAAGGCGGAGTGCTGTCGCTCGTCTCCTGGGAAAGGCCTTCGATTGCGTACGCGCATGTGCTGACGCGCGGAGTGTACACGGCGCGCACCGAGAGAGTGGAAGCCAATACGCCGCACTTCCTTCCGCCATTGCCGCCGGGCGAGCCGCACGACCGCCTGGCGCTGGCGAAGTGGACGGTGAGTCCGGAGAATCCGCTCACCGCTCGGGTTACTGTAAACCGGATGTGGAACGAAGTGTTTGGCGCGGGTATCGTGGAGACGACAGAGGATTTCGGGATCATGGGGCAGAGACCCACGCACCCCCAACTGCTCGACTGGCTGGCGGTTGAATTCCGGGAGAGCGGCTGGAACATGAAGCACATGTATAAATTGATGGTAATGTCGGCTGCGTATCGCCAGGTCGCCAGGTCTACTCCCGAGCAGCTTGCGAAAGATCCGGGAAATTTGCTGCTCTCGCATGGGCCGCGGTTCCGCATGGATGCGGAGATGCTGCGCGACATCGCTCTCCAGTCCGGAGGGTTGCTGGTAAACAAGATTGGCGGGCCAAGCGTGAAGCCGTATCAGCCGGCCAATGTGTGGGAGCAGGTGAGCTACCCCACCAGCGATACGCTCAATTATGTCCAGGATCACGGAGACGGACTTTACCGGCGAAGCCTCTACAGCTATTGGAAGCGGATGGCAATCCTGCCGGATATGGATGCGTTCGACGCGCCTATGCGCGATGTGGTTTGTACGCGGCGGCAGCGGACGGATACGCCGCTGCAGGCGCTGGTGACAATGAACGATGTGCAGTGGGTGGAGGCGGCGCGCGCGCTGGCGCAGAGAGTGATTTTGCAGGGCGGCGAGCAGACGGGGCAGCGCCTGCGTTTGATGAGCGAGATTCTGCTGTCGCACGATCCGCCGCCGCGGATGTCCGCGGTGCTGGAAACTTCGCTGGCGCAGATCAAGAAACATTATGAGGCGAACCCCAAGGCTGCCCAGGAATTGCTCAGCGCGGGCGAGAGTAAGCGCGACCCCTCGATTCCAACGCCCGAGTTAGCGGCCTGGACGATGGTGGCGAGCGAGATGCTAAATCTGGATGAGACGCTGACGAAGTAACGGAGTGAGGTTCAATGAAGCAACATCCTCTTTGCACGGATTGCGAACAGGCTCTCGATGTGCTGGCCCTTCCGCTGCCGGCGGAAGTCAAGCGAGAATGGGCGGAATTGGAAACGCGCAGGCGGTTCCTGGGGCGCGCCGGCAAGGTGCTCGGATGGGCCGCGCTGGCGAGCCTGCTTGGCGACAAGTCGCTGAGCATTGAAGCCCATGCGGCTGGCGATTCCGGTACATCCGCTATTCCCTCCCGCGCCGACCTCAAACTTCCATATTTCGCGCCCAAGGCCAAGCGCGCCATTTATCTCTTCATGTCGGGTGGACCGCCGCAGATCGACATGTGGGATTACAAGCCCAATCTTGCCGCACTCTTCAACCAGGATGTTCCCGAATCGGTGAGAGGAACACAGCAGTTAACAGGCATGACCGCCGGGCAGGCGCGCTTTCCCATTGCGCCATCGCACTGGCCATTCAAGCGCTACGGCAAGAGCGGAACGTGGGTCAGCGATCTTATGCCCTATACCGGACGGATTGTTGACGACCTCACGATCATCAAATCGACGAACACTGACGCAATCAATCACGAGCCGGCCATCATGTTGATGAATACCGGCAATATGAATGCGGGAAAGCCCTGTCTCGGGTCGTGGCTTGCTTACGGGCTAGGCAGCATGAACGACAATCTTCCCACCTTCATGGTCCTGCAAACGCAGTTGAATCCGAAAGAGAACAACCAGCCAGTGTCGTCGCGGTTGTGGGGCAGCGGATTTCTGTCTTCAGAGTATGCAGGGGTGGGGTTGCGCTCGTCGGGCGATCTGGTCCTGTATCTCAGCAATCCCGACGGAGTGGATCGCGAAGTGAGACGCAAGATGCTGGATGCGGTTCGCGAGCTGAATCAGCAGACCTACGAGGAAGTGGGCGATCCCGAGACCCATGCGCGCATCGCGCAGTACGAAATGGCTTACCGGATGCAGACTTCCGTGCCCGAGCTAGCCGATTTGAGCAAGGAGCCGAAATCAACCTGGGAGCTTTACGGGGAAGAAGCGAAGCGGTCCGGCACGTTCGCCTATAACTGTCTTATGGCGCGGCGCATGGCGGAGCGCGGGGTTCGCTTTACGCAGATTTACAAGCGCGGCTGGGATGTGCATGGCGATGTGACGGGAGTCCTGCCCCAGCTATGCCGGGAGACCGATCGCGGATGCTATGCGCTGATTACCGATCTGAAGCAGCGCGGGCTGCTGGACGACACGCTGGTGATCTGGGCGGGAGAATTCGGGCGGACGGTCTACAGCCAGGGCGGCCTGACTGCGGATAACTATGGACGCGATCATCATCCGCGCTGTTATACAACCTGGATGGCCGGCGGCGGCGTTAGAGCGGGGATCACTTATGGAGAAACCGATGACTACAGCTATAACGTGGTGAAAGATCCGGCGCCGGTTCGCGATTTCAACGCCACCATACTGCATTGCCTGGGCATCGATCATAACAAGCTGACCTACAAGTTTCAGGGATTGGACCAGAAGCTGACCGGGCCGGCGCCGGCGAGCGTGGTGCAAGGAATATTGGCGTGAAGCTTCTGGAAAGCGCGGTTGGGTCATTCGAGCGGTTACCGCCACAGAGGATATTGGCGCGTGCAGGCTGGCTCGCCGCATGGACCGTAGCGGCGGCGCTGTTGCTGCTGCCTTTCACGCTGCGGCTGGACGGCAAGCCGCACGCCGATTGGCTGCAATTTTTGGGCCGATTCCATCCGCTCGTGGTGCATGTTCCCATCGGGCTGATCGTCCTGGTTCCGTTGCTCGAGTTTGCCGGAGATGCGCGGCCTCCGCTGCGCGAAGCCGCGGGATTTGTGCTGGGACTGGCGTTTGTGAGCTGCCTGGCGGCATTGACGCTGGGGTATTTGCTGGCCTACGGCAGCGGCAGCAACGGACCGTTTGTCACCCGGCACATGTGGGGCGGCATTGCGCTGACCATCAGCGTGCTGGCGTGCATGCTGGCGCGTCCCGGGTGGGCGTCGGGAAATATGCAGCGGCTTTACCCGGCGACGCTCACCGGCACGCTGCTGTTGCTGGCGTGGACGGCGCACCAGGGCGGCAGTCTTACCCACGGAAGGAACTATCTGACGGATTACATGCCGGCGCTGCTGAAACGCGCACTCACAATTGGCGTGGTGCAGGCCAAGGCTCCGGCGTCGAATTCGTTTTACGCGCGGCATATCGATCCGATTTTCGACCGCAAATGCGTCGAATGCCACGGTGAGAGCAAGACCAAGGGTGACCTGCGCCTGGATTCGTACGCATTGCTGATGGAGGGCGGCAAGGATGGCCCGGTGATTGTTTCCGGCCACTCTGCGAAGAGCCTGCTGCTCAAACGCGTTACGCTTCCGCCTAACCGCAAGCAGTTCATGCCCGCCGAAGGCAAGCCCCCGCTTACCGCGGAAGAGATTGCGTGGATCGAGGCATGGGTCGATCAGGGCGCTTCCCCGACGACAACTCGTTTGGCGGGCATTCATATTGGAGGTGAGGACGATGAGCCGCTGCAACCGGTGGGCGACTACAGCAAGTTCATGCCCGGGATTTTGGCGCTCGAGAACGCCCAGGGAGCGAAGCTGCTGCCGGTTTCGAGCAAGCTTTCCGACGGACTGGTCTTAAACACCGTTGATGTGGCGGCGAGTTTTGGCGATGCGCAGCTAACCCGGTTCCAAAAATACGCGCCGTTTATCGTCGAAGCGGAGCTCGGGCGCACGGCGGTGACGGACGGATGCTTCAACACGCTGGCTACGTTTACGCATCTTCGCGTGCTGCACCTGGAAGGCACTCGAGTGACCGGCGCCGGACTCCGGAAACTCGCCGGCTTATCGCAGCTACGGTATCTGAACCTGAGCGGCACAAAAGTGACGCAGGCGCAACTGGCGCCGCTAAAGGCCATGAAGAATCTGCGCCATCTGTATCTTTACAACACGCCGGCTCAACCTGCATCGATGGCTGATGCGACGCAACCCTAAGGGAGGAATGTCCGATGAATACGACGCGGAATCAAGCTGGAGGTTTCGACCGGCGGAGCTTTTGTGTTGTTGCCGGAGTTGCGGGGTTGGCTGCGCTGGTGGGCGAGCCGGTTAAGGCCGAGATGAGTGAGGCGGAGTGCCCCG
>JASHTU010000062.1 GCA_030040395.1 Acidobacteriaceae bacterium | reverse complement strand
GCTCCTCAATGCGCCAAGGAGATGCGCGA
The DNA here is from genome assembly GCA_030040395.1 of Acidobacteriaceae bacterium. Lineage (GTDB taxonomy): Bacteria > Acidobacteriota > Terriglobia > Terriglobales > Acidobacteriaceae > Telmatobacter. The sequence continues at coordinate 3,576 of JASHTU010000062.1, read as the reverse complement.
AGGAAATCCTCGAATCGACGTGTGGGCAGGGTTCAATTTCAGCGGGGTCCTAGCGCGAGAGGACTTCGACAAACTCTATGATTCGGACTGGAGCGGCCCCAACCAAGTGCAGATTTTCTCGGTGACCTTGCAGCCGGGCGAAGATCTCATCGTGGGCAACCGCCTCCGCCAGGTGCTCGAAAAGGCGCGTAAACAGGCAATGGCATGACTGTTGCCTATTGGCGCTCGCAACTTTTCAATTACTTGCAGGCGAATATACGCTTTCTTCCAAAAGGGATCTCCGCCCGAGCAATTTTGCGAAAGACCGGACTTGATAGGAGGTCTTTGGAAGGCTTCATGGCGGAGGGAGAGGGATTCGAACCCCCGATACCCTTTCGGGTATAACGGTTTTCAAGACCGCCGGTTTCAACCGCTCACCCATCCCTCCGCTCGAGGAGCGAACGCCCCTTCGTCAGTTTACTGCAAACTTCCATGACACATCCCCAAGCTAGGTGTGCCTCGAGGTCAGGCCGGCGCGTCATGATAAAGCCGGTATTGCTGATCTTCGATGGCAGGGAAGGGAAGAAACGTGACCGGCGCGGTCTCGGACTCGACCCTCCATTGCGCCGAACTGGAGCCAAACTGCTCGGCGGCGAGCAACTGCGCGCGGGTGAACCGGCTTTCCTCCGCATTGATGGCGAAGAGGGTGAGCGGCCCCGAGAGCAACGCCACCGTGTCGGGGTGCTGCGCATCCACCGCTTCCAAGCGAAGCGGCCGGTCGATGGTGTACTCGATGCGGTCGCCGTCCTTCCACTCCCGGCGCAAGGGCAGAAACGCTCCGGGTTGCAGAGTGGCAGCCACGGAGCGGCCGTTGACCGATACGGAAGTCTGTTTGCCCACCCAGGCCGGAACGCGCAGTGCGATGACAAAGGTTTCGGGGCGTTCGGCCTCGATGCGTATCTCGACGCCAGACGCAAAGGGGTACTCTGTGCGTTGCTCCAGCGCAAATCGCGCGCCGTTCTGGCGCCAACGGAGGCGCGAGGGAACAAAAAGATTCACGTAGACACTGGCAAGGGAGCGGAAATAGGAACTTATGCCGTAGTCGGCGGTGAGCTGCGGAAAGGTCCCTGAGCAGCAAGGCCACCGCTCGGGGTAATACACTTTGGAGCCGCGGTTGTTGTAGTCGGAGTAATAAAAGCTGAATCCGCCCGGCTCGAGTGGTCTGGCGCCCAAAACGGTGTTGTAGAGGACCCTTTCCATGCTGTCGCCGTAGCGGCTGTCGCCAGTGATGCGCATGAGATAACGCGCAATTTTGAAGTGGCCGTAAGCGCCGCAGGGGGTTTCGAAGCTGGCGTGGGTGCTGGCGAGGCTCTCGCCCAGCACGCCGCTACCGGGCTCGCAGAAGGTTTCGTTTGGTCCCCAGCCGCCGGTGGCGAAGCTCTGCGCGAGCACAAAGCCTAAGCCGTTGCGCGCGGCGCTAAGATGCTTTTCGCTGTCGAGCACCAGGTAGGCCTGCGCCGCGGAACTGAGCGCATTCACGTGGCTGTAAGCGTGTTGGCCGGGGAGGGCGTTGTCTCCGGCGGCGAGAGGATCGAAATAGTCCTCGTCTTGAAGGAAACGTTGGGCCAGGGCCAGGTAACGTTTGTCGCCAGAACGCTGAAAGGCGAGAAACAGATTCTCCGGCAGCGTGTAACTCTCGTCCCAGGTGTAGGCAATGTTGGGGTGCGGCCGGGCGGCCATCTCCGGTCGGGTGAGAGCCTTGGGTGGAAGATAAGGCAGCACCACGTCCGTAAGCCGGGCCAGCGCGGTCAGCGCATTGGGGTCCTGGGCGAACGCATGCGCGTCGATGAGGCCGCAGTTGCTCTTGTCGAAGGTATAGGCCGGCAGCGGGTAGTTTGCATAAAATTTCGGCGAGATGGCCGCGGCAAAACCTTCGACCAAGCGGTGAACCTTGGCCTGCGTAGGTTTGTCTCCCGTTGCGGCATAAGCACGGGCGAGGCCCGACAAATACTGGCCGAAGGAATGGCCGGGGACGTAGCCGGTCATGTTGTTGGGCGGGTCGAATTCGTCTGACCAGCTATACCAGCCGCCCATGTCTTCTCCGGGCGCGGGCAGGCCGGCCTTCTGTCGAAAAGGCTTGAGCAGCGAGTCCTCATTCAGAGCGAGAAAGTAGGCATGGTTGGCGCGAAACTGCTCCAGCATAGGCCCGTCAAGCAGTTCGACGGCGCTGTAGTCGAACTGAGCCAGCTGAGTGGCGCCGCCCTGAGTGGAAGGCGCCGAGGCCACGCCGGAACGGCTAAGAGCGGCTGCGCCGGCCGCGGCCACTGACCCGACAACAAACGAGCGACGAGAAATGGAATGCATGACAAATCCCCTTTCCGTGCGAGGCAGGCCCATGATAGCTCAAGATTGCCCTCTGCGGGCAAGCGCCGTCCTAGCCGGCGTGACACTGGCGGGTTACAACGGCTTACTCCGTTCACGGGAAGCGAGTCGCAAAGACATTTTCAGCTGGACAGTCGGGGCTCAACAAAAATCGCTTTGGCGTGCGCCAGCATGGCTCCCTGCGCGTTGAGGATGCGGGCTTCGGTCCAGTGGCTGCGGCCTTTGCTGCGGAGAACGCGACCCTCGATGCGCAGCGGGGCAAGGGACGGAACAGGGCGAAGATAATCGACCTGGAGATGCCGCGTCATCGCCGAGTGACCACCGTGGGCGCGGACGGCTTTGCTCATGACTTCATCGAGGAGGGTGGCGATGATGCCGCCGTGCAGACAGCCCCCGCGGCCTTCGAACGCCTCGGGAACGGACGGCAAACAGACCACGGAGCCATCGGCGGCGAGCAGAAATTCGAGGCGCAGTCCGGAGGGATTGGCTGCCCCGCAGCCAAAGCAGCGATTCTGGGCCGGATGGACGATGGGAGAGAGGGTTTCCCCAGGCTCGTTCCTCGCCCAGTTCACGGCTTCGTTTCTGGTTTCGTTCATATCTTACTTTCCTATTTGGATGAAGAGTCGAGCACAGCGGCGTAGGTTGTGCGGTCGACGTTGCCGCCGGTGAGGACAATGCCGATGCGTTTGCCGCCCAGCAATTTTTTCTCCTGAAGCGCGCCGGCCAGGGCGGCGGCTCCGGCGCCCTCGGCGAGGTTATGTGTGTCTTCATAGTAGACGCGCATGGCGTGAGCGATTTCGTCTTCTGAAACCTCGACGATGCGCGTCACATTGCCGAGGATGACCGCGAGCGCGTCGGGATGGGGAACGCGGCAGGCAAGGCCGTCGGCGAGGAGGGTGCGGGAGGGAGCTTCGACCACCCCGCCCTCGTGAAAGCTGAGCGCGTAGGAGGGCGACCCGGCGGCGATTACACCGACAATCTCCGTACCCAAGTCCAGTGCATTGCGCGCCGCCGCCATGCCGCAGATGGACGAGCCAAGACCGATGGGGACATAGACGGTGTCGAGGGGCGGTGCGGCTTGGAAGAGTTCCAAGGCGTAGGTGGCTGTGCCCATGACGAGCCGTTCGTGGAAGGATTCGATGAGAACGAGGCCGCGTTTGCCCGCAAGCTCCCGTGCAAATTCCAGCGCTTCCTGAAAGTCGTGGCCGTGTTCGA
>JASHTU010000061.1 GCA_030040395.1 Acidobacteriaceae bacterium | reverse complement strand
GCCCATGACCACGGTGATGACGGCGAGGACCAGGAGCGGGGTGCGCAGGGCGGCGATTTGCGCGCCGAAAATGGGCAGAGCGATGCGGAGCAGGCCGTAGACGCCCATCTTGGACATGCCTCCGGTGAGGAGCATGGTGACGGGCGACGGCGCTTCGGCGTAGGCGGCGGGCAGCCAGGTGTGGAAGGGCATCATCGGGACTTTGACGGAGAAGCCGGCGAGGACGCCGATGGCGAGCCAGGGCATTACAGCGCCAAGATGCGCCGTAACCATCGGCGTAAGCACGCCCGAGGAGGCCATCGCCGAAAGCTGAACAAAATCCATCGTGCCCGGTGAGTTTGTGGCGCCGGTTGAAAGAAAGACGGCAAGGAAGCAGACCAGCAGCGCCACGGAGCCGGCCATGGTGTAGACGAGGAACTGCGTGGCGGCGGGACCGCGGCGCGGGCCGCCCCAGAGCTTGATGAGAAAGAAGGCGGGGATGAGGCTCAGCTCCCAAAACAGAAACCAGTGGAAGAAATTAAGCGCGGTGAAGGAGCCGAAGAGGCCGGACTCGAGGGTAAGAACGAGGCCGTAATAGAGGCCAGGCTGATGGTGGACGCGATGCGCCGCGTCGATGGACATGAGGGTGACGATGGCCGCGAGCAGCACCATGAGCGCGCCCAGGGCGTCGACGCCGAGGTGATACTCGATGCCGAGCGAGGGGGCCCAAACGAGACGCTCAACAAGGCCGATCGAGCCGTCGGCGGGCAGGCGGGTCCAAATGACGAGAGCGAGGGCGAGGTTGATGAGCGCGGTGAGGAGGGCCACGCCGCGCGCGTGGCGGCCGGAGAAGAGCGCAACGAACGCTCCCACGAGGGGCAACACGGTGATGAGGGTAAGAAGGCCGAATCCGGTGGCGGCTGCGGAAAAGTTTGGATTCATGGCCGCGCGCTCCAGAAGATGAATGCCACCAGCGCGACCACGGCGAGGGCCAGGATGCGGAGATAAATTTGCACGCGGCCGCTCTGCACGCGGGCCAACAAGCCGCCGCCGGAGGCGAGTTCCTCGCAGGTTTTGTCGAAACCGCCATCGACCCAGTAGATATCGAAGAGGCGATTCAACTGCGCCCATCCGCGGAAGAGCCAGGCGATGAGGGCGACGATGCCGCCCCAGATGTGACGGTCAAACCAGTCGGCCACGCGCGCCCACCAGTTGTAGAAGGCGATGACGGTGACGCCGTAGAACTCGTCCACATAGAGGCGTTCGCGCAGGCCGGCCCAGAGGGCGGGCGCGGCCTTCTCGAGGGCGTCGGGTTCTTCGGAAGCCGGAGACTTGTTGCCGTAGATCCACCAGCCGAGGCCGAGGCCGAGAAACACCACGAGCGAGGACAAAAGCATGAGAGAGAGGAGGCCTGGCTCGGCGAAGCCGTGGAAATCAAAATGAGCTGAATGGCCGTCGAGGAAGGCGCGGAACCACGGCCATGCCGGGGTGCCGATGGCTCCGAGCGCGATGGCGAAGAAGGCGAGGACGGCCATGGGCAAGGTCATGATGCGCGGGCTCTCGTGCGCCGGGTGATGGCCACGCCAGTAGCCGAAAAAGACGTAAGCTACCTGGCGCATCATGTAGAACGCGGTGAGCAGCGCGCCGAAGACGAGCAGATAGTAAGGGCCCTTGATGGAGCCCGCGTGCGCAGCTTCGAGAATGCCGTCTTTCGACCAAAAGCCGGAGAAGACGAGGGGGAAGCCGCAGAGCGCCAACATACCGATGGCGTAAGTGATAAAGGTGAGCGGCATGTAGGCTCTGAGACCGCCCATGCGGCGAATGTCCTGTTCTTCCGCGCAGCCGTGGATGACGGAGCCCGCGCCGAGAAAGAGCAGGGACTTGAAGAAGGCATGAGTGATGAGATGGAACAGGCCCACGGCGACGCCGCCGAGGCCGAGACCGGCCATCATGTAGCCGAGCTGGGAGATGGTGGAGTAGGCGAGGCTGCGCGTGATGTCGTTTTGGGCGATGGCAATGAGGGCGGCGAAGACGGCGGTGAGGGCGCCGATCCAGGTGACGACGATGAGGGCAGAGGTGGTTCCGGCGAGGCCGTTGACGCCGAGCAGCGGAGCGCCGGCGGCCATGAGCGGATACACGCGAGCGATGAGATAGACGCCGGCCGCGACCATGGTGGCGGCGTGAATGAGCGCGGAGACCGGGGTGGGGCCTTCCATGGCGTCGGGCAGCCAGACGTGGAGGGGAATCTGGCCGCTTTTGCCCGCGGCTCCGGCAAAGATGAGCAGCCCGATGGCGCCCGCCGCAGTGAGGCCGAAGGCCGCGTGCTGGGCGAGGAGGCCGTTGAGGGCTAGACCTTCGAGCGAACCGGCGCCGTGATTGTAAAAAAGCAGCGTGCCGGTCTGGGAAAAGAGCCAGATCATGCCCAGGAAGAAGAAGACGTCGCCGACGCGGGTGGTGAGAAAGGCTTTTTTGGCCGCGGCCGAGGCGGAGGGCCGCTCATACCAGAAGCCGATGAGCAGATAGGAGGTGAGGCCGACGATTTCCCACGACATGAACAGCAAGAGCATGCTGTTGGCGACGACTACGCCCAGCATGGCTCCGGCGAAGAGGGAGAGGAAGCAGAAGAAGCGGGTGTAGTTCCAGTCGTGGGC
>JASHTU010000650.1 GCA_030040395.1 Acidobacteriaceae bacterium | reverse complement strand
TCTTGCGCACATACTCGAAGCTGACCCCAAAACGCCGCGCCAGTTCCCGCCCCGACCCCTCCTTGCGCTCCTAGGCCTGGAGAATCCGGCAGCGTAGATCGTCGGAAAAAGGTTTAGCCATCGACCTTCTGTCGCGGACAGAATCGCCAATCTCAAAATAGCCATCCTCCTCTTCCTTGCGTATAGCTATGTTGGTTCCCCTCTAGTGCTGGCTTGATTGGCCACAATCTCAACGAAGACGGAGTGACGGATTGCAACGTGCGCTGGAAGCCTACCTAGCCGGGGGCAAAGCGGACCCAAGCGGGCGCGTCAGGCGGAGGCGTGTAGCAATACTTACCAATTCCGCGAGAGATTCAGCTTGCATCTTTCGCATCATGCTGCCGCGATGTGCTTTTACAGTAATCTCGCTGATGCCAAGTTCGCCGCCAACCTGTTTGTTCGGCAGGCCAACAACCACTAACGCCATCACTTCGCGTTCGCGAGCGGTGAGGCGCGCGTATCGAGCTTTCAATGCCCGAATCTCTGTGTCGCGGTCAAGTAATGCCTTGCTGCGCACCAAGGCATTGCGAATGGCATTCAGCAGAATTTCGTCACTGAACGGTTTGGTCAGGAACTCTACAGCTCCCGCCTTCATCGCCTGCACGGTTATGGGAATATCTCCGTGGCCCGTGATGAAGATAATCGGCATCTCATGCCGTTCCACCGCAACACGTTTCTGGAGATCGAGACCATTGAGTCCGGGAAGAGAAATGTCCAGCACCAAGCAACTTGGAACAGTTACGGGTGGGCGGCTGAGAAATTCCTGCGCAGAAACAAACGTCTCCACGTCTAGGCCCTCATGGCGAAGCAAGAGTTCTAGCGATTCGCGAACAGAGATGTCGTCGTCGACGACGAGAACAATTGATGGGCTCTCTGGCATAGGCAAGGCCCTCACTTCAAAACCATGTGCACTCGCAGGAATCATTGTATATCCCCGGCATAATCTCGCTGATAACGCTTATTTGGCCTGAATCGCGGAATTCAGCGCGTCAAGCAAGGCAGAATCGCTGAACGGCTTGAATAAACATGCAACCGCGCCCTGCTCGAGCAACCGCGACCGCACCGTCTCATCTCTCTGGGCGGTGATAAAGATGATCGGGATCCTGAGTTTGCGGCACTTCAGCTCCTGCTGCAGCTCGGGCCCGCACATCCCTGGCATTGCGATGTCCAAGATCAAACATTCCGTTTGAGAGAACCCATCGGATGCGAGAAATTCTTCCGCGGACGAGAATGCCCTGGGCGCAAAACCGAACTCCTTGAGCAGATCTGGTAACGATTCGCGCACCGATTCATCATCATCGACGATTGATATAAGTGATTGTTTATTCATCATGGAGATCTCAGTCCGCCCCTAAATGACAACTTTGTGCAACATTGAGAACCGTGAATTTTCTACAACGATGCTGGAGGAAGTCGATGCGCTGCTTCCGAAGGTTCCGCTCGCACCACTCAGGGCTGCACATCAACAACGCGGCTGAGTTTGTCTCCATGAGTTTCTTGCTAGCGACACTCCTAGAACACATGGTCCACCGTTCGACTGGCGGCGTCAATTGTACTTAGGTATCGGTCGCCTGCTTCCGGACAATCAACTAAATCATTGCTCTTCAGTAATCTATTGGCTAGATTCTAGAGGGATCGAGAATGCGAAGGTGGAGCCGGGACCATCGTTGGGTGCGGCCCAAATCTTCCCCTGATGGGCGGCAATGATGGAACGACTGACCGAGAGCCCAATACCCATCCCTTCTTGTTTGGTGGTGAAAAAGGGCTCGAATAGCCGTTCACTGACCTCGCGACTAAAACCAACTCCTGAATCCTGAACAGAAACGGCGACGTGATTGCCGTCCGTCTCCGTCCTAATGAGTAGCTGTCTCGCCCGGTCGTTGACCGTAACCATAGCGTCTGACCCATTGTGGAGGAGATTTAGAATTACCTGTTGAAGTTGAACGCGGTCACCCTTAACAGCAGGCAGATGATCGCTGAATTCATGCTTCAGAATTACGTTGTTTCGCTGCAGTTCGCCGGACAGCAGCGCGATGACTTCGCGAGCCGCTTCATTGAGGTCGAGTGGCTCGAAGTCAATTTGCTTCTTGCTGAAAAGCGTTCGCAGTCGAGTGATCACCTCTGAAGCCCGATTGCCATCGCGAATGGTGCGTTGTGCGGTCTCCCGCGCACCGTCAATATTCGGGGGATCGCTCTTCAACATGCGAAGACAAGTGCTCGCATTCGTGACGATCCCCGATAGCGGCTGGTTAACCTCATGTGCGATCGAAGCAGTCAGTTGTCCGATCGTCATGACTCGCATCATTCTTGCGAATTCCGCCTGAGTGTTGCGTAACTCCTCTTGTGCCTGCCTCCAATCGTGCATGTCTACAACTGTGCCATGCCACTTCACTATGCGCCCTTCTTGATCGAGCAATGGCAGCGCCCTCGTCACACACCAACGGTATGTTTTGTCGGCAGCGTGGAACGTGCGAACCTCGACCCGATAGGGAGCGCCGCTTTTCACACATGACTTCCAGACTTCCACGGTCGATTCGACATCATCCGGATGCAGAAGGTTCATCCAACCATCGCTCATAATCTGCTCAGGACTAATGCCGGTGTAATCAAGAAAGCGACCGTTGCAGTATTCAATCGCTCCATCCGGCGAAGCACTCCAAAGCATTTCTGGTATGGTTTCGGTAATCTGGAGGAGGTTTAGTTCCGCTCGTTTCCGGTCGTCGATATCGGTATTCGTGCCGTACCATTTGATGATTGCACCCGATTCGTCGCGGAGCGGATCTGCGCGAAACAGAAACCATCGATAGTCACCGTCAAAGCGACGAAGACGTCCCTCAATCTCGCCTGACCCTCCGGTCGTAATCATCGATTGCCAGTACTTAGTCATCCGACCGAGATCGTCGCGATGAACCGCCTCGGTCCATCCCCACCCCTGCGCCTGTTCGGGCGACAGACCCGTGTAATCCAACCACCGCTGGTTGAAGAATTCGACATTGCCGTCTGGAAGAGCGGACCATGCAAGCACGGGCATTGTGTTGATAATTAGGCTCAGGTTTCGCTCACTTGCAAGTATCAATTCTTCGGCGCGCTTCTTTTCGGAGATATCTCGAATGAATCCAGTGAATACCTTTCGCTGATCCGTGGTCATCTCTCCGAATGAGACCTCTGCCGGAAACTCCTCACCGTCAGCCCGCAGTGCAGTCAACTCAGTACCATGCCAGTTGAGATGTTTCGCGCCGGTCTCCAGATATTGTTTGAATCCCGTCTCATGGAGTTTGCGCATTCCTCCCGGCATGAGAACCGTGAGCGGCTTGCCGATAAGCTCTTCCGGGTTGTGTCCAAATATCTGCTTGGTTGCGGGGTTGGCAAGGATGATCACGCCGCTTTCGTCGATACTGATCACCGCGTCGCTGGCTGTTTCAACCACAACCCGGTGTCTTGCTTCGCTCCGCCTGAGTTCGTCCTCGGAGCGTTTCCGGTCGTCGATATCGGTCAGTAACACATACCAGCCACTGATATTGCTGTCCGTGTCACGTACGGCCAAGGCGCGGACCTGGAACCATCGATAGACACCGTCGGCCCGCCGGCAACGATGTTCAATATCGTAGGGGGCCCCGGTTGTGACCGAATGGGTATAAACCTTGATCACCTCAGGAAGGTCATCCGGATGCACAGCATCGGTCATCTTCCAACCTCTCAGCTCCTCGGGAGTCTTGCCGAAGTATTCCAGGAGTGGCTGGTTGAGCTGTTCGATCTCGCCGGCCGCATCCATGGTGCAGACGAGCCCAGGAATACTGTCGACGATCTGGCGAAGCCGGGCTTCGCTCGCCCGCAGAGCTTCATCAACCAGTTTGCGATCATGGATATCCGTGCTGGTTCCGTACCAACGCACAATCGCGCCAGTTTCATCGCGGAGCGGAGCGACGCAGATCAGAAACCACCGATAGACCCCATCGTGGCGGCGAAGACGCGCCTCAATCTCGCCAGACTCCCCTGAAATCAAGAGCTCCTGCCATTTCTTCATGAGCGCGGGAAGGTCGTCTGAATGGAAAGCGGCCTGCCAACCCCAGCCGTGCGCCTCTTCGGGAGAAATGCCCGTATAATCGTGCCAACCCTTGCTTAAGAATTCGTTCGGACCATCGGGCAGATTGCACCAGGAAAGAGACGGGATCGCATCGATCACCTGCCGAAACCTTGCTTCCGATGTTTTGAGCAGATTTTCACTCTCCAGAAGGTGGCCTTCAACGATCTTTCGTTCGGCTATTTCCTTTTTCAATTCTTCGTTCGCAGCGGAAAGACTTGCCGTTCGTTCAGCAACCCGTTGTTCGAGTTCATCGGCAATCCGCTTCTGCTCGCTCAAGAGGCGCGCCTGCTGCAGTCCGACAGTTATTTGATTGGCGGCCACACCCAGAAGCAATCGCTCAGACTGCGTGGGGAAATCAGGGCGCCCGGATCCCGCTACGACGATTCCGATTTCAGCCTCGAGGCCCAATCTCATCGGCAAGAGAAAAGTCTCCCGCGCGCCGAGCCGGCTGTGCGTCGCTGCCGGCCACTTCCGTGGGTCATCTCCGAATCGCTCATTGAGGGCATGGCGAATTTTTTGCGCATTCTTTGTGGACTTATAATGCGGCGCGATCCTTAATACTTCGCTGGGCTCCCCATTGGCTTCGATCCTCACACGTGTATAGAGGAAGTCCAGATTGAGTGTCGCCATGAGAGCATCGTGGAAGGTGGTCACGATTTTGCGTGGCTCTTGCCCGCTCCAAACCGCAGGGAGTGCGAGCACGCTGACCAGATCGCTCATGCAGCGCTGAAGGTACTTCAACTCCTCTGCAGAATCGCTGAATGCCATCTCAGGACTCCCGGATGGGCAGGCTACCCGGGCCGGACCGTCGTGCGCGATACTCCTTCAGAAATTCCTGTGGCGGCGTGAAAAATGGATTCTGCTGCAGAATGCCGCCAATAATGACCCTTGGGTGCGTGCGAAGGATATCGATTATCGCATCGCCTTTGAATTGAGAGAGGTGGTAGGTGCAGATGACCGCGTCGTCGTGGCGACTCCAAACATCGTTCACACGCGATTCAAATTCAATGACGTTCTCCAGCCGGGACTTGTCTCCAACCACCCAATCCATTCGGCACACGATGCGGCTGAGCGGGAACCCTCCCGGCGCATTTCCAGAAGCGAGTTGTTCGAAAGTCGCAAGCATTCGGTCCTGATCGAAATTGCCATCGCGAAGATATGCTTCGGTGTTGATCATGATTTCCAATTGCCCGGCCTGCTGAGCAACCGCGGAGTCGATTCCCGCAGAAGCCAGCCAACGCAAATGCTCATCCCGCTGTTGGGGATTGACGACATGAATGGCTTTATCGCCGCGCTCAAGTCCCTCTTTAATGAACGGAAGCAACACGCGGTATTCTTCGTCGTCGTTTGAGAAGAACGCACAAACATGTCGAACTGCGCCAAGTTCAGAGCCTGCTAAAGAGATTGGTGGAGCAGTCCTTGTCATTTTCGATCCCTCCGTAAAACTCTGCTCGAACAACGATTTTGATCAGGTAGGAGGTGTAGCGCACTCCAAGGCGCCTGTTGAGGCAGGCGTATCCTTGCCAATCATCGTTAGGAATGTGAGCCCGCTTGCGATTTCGATCACGGGATCCTGAGCCGGCCGGGGGAAAAGTTCTCTGTGCAACTCAGAACGGAAATGCACCCGCTACTGATCGTGCATCAATCATACTCCGAACATCCTCTCAGCTCCCTGGTCGAAAACGCCCTTAAGCGAATATTTCACATGGGATTCGCCTTCGTATGCTTGTGTTGAACCCACTGCGAGCGCAGCGAACCGCCAGAAAACAATGAGCGAAACGACAACACACCCATCCATACCAAGGTATTGATCGATACTTTCGTCCAATGGATTCGCCTCAGCGCTTCAGGCTTAATCAGAGAGGTAAGCGCGAGTTCAACTCAGATATCTCCGTGACGCCAGCGCCATGGTGTTTTCCCCAAGGTCTCAGGGCGTCTTCTGAGATTCAAATTCAAGGAGGTCAGTGATGCACCCAAGCGCTATTGCTACGTCTGATGGGATCAATGGTTATGAAGATGCCTCCAGCCGAGACATGGAACTCGTCGTGGCTGCAAGAGCTGGGTCGAGCGCTGCATTTGATGAACTCCAAAATGTGTACTCGCGTCGCCTCTATAATCGGATCTTCTCGATGACCAGAAACCGTGAAGACACTGAGGACGCGCTGCAGGATACATTTCTTCACGCCTATGTCGCGCTCAATTCCTTTGAGGGGAGGTCCCAATTCGCCTCATGGCTAACGAGGATCGCCATCAATTCGGCTTTAATGACACTTCGCAAGCGCCGCTGGAGGGCTGAGGTGTCCTTCGACTTACCCTCCGAGTTGGAAGAGCATCCTCAGTCGTTCGATGTCTACGATACTGCATTGAATCCCGAGCAGATCTACGATCAGCGCCAGAGGTGTTACTGCGCTCTTCGCGCGGTCCACAGGCTCCATCCCAAACTGCGCACGACACTTTCAACCTGGATGAAGCAAGAATGCTCCATGAAGGAGGTTGCTCGCACCCTCGACCTCTCAGTAGGAGCGGTTAAATCCAGGCTGCATCGCGCGCGCAAACGACTCAACTGCGATAAAGGTTTCGCAGATTCGGAACGGAGCTCAGGTTCATTGTCTGGGACGAAACGTCGGGACCCGATCCGCAGACTTCAGAATCGAGAACAGCCATGTCTCACCTGCGAATGATCCACGGCCACGAATGGGCCGAAAGCTATTTGACGATGAGCGACGAGTTCCTCTCTGAGCCTGAGCGTGAGTTGCGTGCCTTTATCCATTCGATGGCCAGTTTGGTTGGTCCAGGCGCGATCGAGTCCCTGACGGAACTGTGGCTGGATGAGCTGGCATGTATGGACTGCATTCCCGAACCGCATAGCCCAAACTGGCGATCGGTCAGTTTAGCTGCATCCTTGAAACTCGCAAGCCGAGTGATTACCTCGCAGTTTTCATGCCCTTGTTTGTGATTGCAGGGGAGCCGAAGAAATCCAGCTCAAACGCTCCCGGCCGAAACCAAAGTGGCCGAGTCCACCGATCCCTTGCACCGCGACGAGTTCGCCTTGCGGCGCGCCCGCCTACCGCAGGGCGTTGTGGGTGACAATTCCAGCGCACAGCATTAGCGTCGCATCGATATCGCTAAGACTCTCCGGAATCGGAACCAATGCTTTGACCGGAGCGAAGATCTACTGCTGAGAGCGGCCGTCCTAATTGATACCGGGATTCTTCTGATTGCGGCAGTTTCGGAAATCTCCGCAGGGCTTCGGAGCAGGCGCCGTCGTGGCCGCCATACGAGCCAACGCCGGCGCGTTGGCCTTTTCGCCATTCTGTTACTCCGGCGCCCAGAGCATCACTACGCCGGCACACCGGCCACTTCACGCTCGGCAACGCGCGGACAGGGGATTCCTGGCGCCGAGCCTTCGACGATGACCCCGTCGCTGTGGCCCACGCCACATGCCTAAACTTTGACGCGCGCCTTTCCTGGGCCTGGATTGGGAATCTCCAGCTCAAGGATTCTAAGTTCGGCTCCAACCGCGGTCACCTTGGCGGCTGCGATGGTTGCTACTCCGACTGCGGTTTTTATAAATCCTCGTGTCTCTTGTTCGCTTGATTTGATGGCTTCGTGAGGGCCGCACATCTCAGGAAAAGCTCTCCTTTCGCCAGCAAGTCCCGCGCTATCAGAATTCGGAAAAACGAAAATAGCAAAGCTCGCTATTTTCGATATTCATATAATTTGAAAATAATAAATACTGCCCATTTGAAGGGCTGAAGCTTTGCGCTGGCATCGCGGAACACCCTGACTGCCCGTCCAATGGCGATCCGATCAGCCTTCCTGAGCAGTCCAAAAGCGCATATTGAACGACCATCCGTACAATGTTGGCGAGACTTTCACGGCGATAACAGGGTGGTCCGTCTAAATTTTACCAAGATAACGTGCGGGGTCAACGTCAAATCGCAGATTAGCGTAAGAGTGAAGGCTGTTCCGCTACATTCAGCCCTCGCGATCAGGCCCAATATGGTTGAAAGTTTTGGTGTCAAATTGGTGTCAATTTGCGCCGATCGTGCCGGTTTTGACGGCTATACCGGCTCATAACTAATTTGCAGTCAATAACTGCGGCACGGACATTACACGGCATGGAAGAGGTCGTTGGCTCGGTCCCGACCAGGTCCACCAAAGAACCCGATCAAAATTGAGCCATTAGACGAACTCCCTCAGAGGCGCCCGGGAGCAATTTGGCGCCGATTAGCGCCAATTTTGCGTCTTTGCGCACGGGCCGGCGCCGCATTTTCACGCGCAGTTTCGCCGCGAGCGTGCTCGTCTCTGCCGCTGCGGTGCTCGGCTTCCGGACGTGGATGGAGTCGACCATCTCCACGACGGGCTCCGGAAAACCAGATTTCCGCCGCTGGCCGCTAACATGCGGGGCGGCCGCGTGGCTGCTACAATGACGGGTTCGTTGCAGGACCATTTTTTGAAGAGGAGAATCGCCCTTGCCTGAACCCAGGATTGCACAGACCGGTCCTTATCCCGTGGAAGTGGAAGCGGCAAAGACCTATTGGTGGTGCGCCTGCGGGCGCAGCGCCAACCAGCCCTTCTGCGACGGCAGCCATAAAGGTTCGGAGTTCACTCCCGTAAAATTCGAGGCCACGGAATCAACGACGGTGTATTTTTGCGGCTGCAAGCACACGTCCACGCCGTGCTTCTGCGACGGGACCCACGCCCGGTTCCGGTCTTGATCGTAGCTTTCCTCTGGCATCCATGGGCCAGGGGAAAAGGAGTGGGTGAATCGAACCCGAGGCGTCCCACGGGGTGGAGAGGCTGCGGGGAAAGGCAAAAGCGCCGGCCAAATTCGCGAAGCTTCCCACCGGGGCTAAAGCCCTCCTCTATTTTTGGGGCATTCACGGCATGACTGAAATCATGTCCCGATTGCGCGGCAGCGGTTCAGGCGAATTGGAGGGCAGCCTCGGTCCACTCCACGGCTTCGGCATAGCAGCGGGAAAGCTTTTCATCGTCGAGGCTGTAGGTGGCGATCAGGGCGTCGCATGCCTCCCAATCGCCGTACTCGTGCGCGATGGCCCAGGCCAGCAGGCTGCGTTCAAGGGAATCGGCGCCCTGGAGGGCTTGGCGAATGGGTTGGCGCAGGGGCAGCAAGGGGGTCAGATCCTCCATGGGGACGCGCAACATAGCGGGCAACAGGCTGAACAGCCCCAGCAAGTACTGCTCTGTGGAGTGGAGCGCGCAAAGCGGCGCAGCCAGCTCGCAGAATTGGCCGCGCACGAAGGCCATGCGCAGAATCTCGGTGGGCCGGTGGGCGTTGAGCTCGCTGGTAATGGCGAGCAGGGCCATGCGGCGAAAGACATCTTCGCCCACGGCCAGCAAGGCGGCGAGGACGGAGCTGACCTCCTGGCGCATGGCGCAGACCGGGGAATTAATGAGGCGAAGCAGGCGATAGGTGAGCGACGCATCGCGCTTGATGAGATGAGCCAGCGCGGGCAGGTCGACGGGATCCTGCTGTAAAGCCCGCAAGATGTCGATTTGGGTGAGCCGGTTCACCGGCATTTTGTGGTTTTCAAGCAGCACGGGGCGGCAAAAATAATAGCCCTGAATGAGCGAGAAGCCTTGATCGCAGGCCTGACGATACTGCTCCTGGGTCTCCACTTTTTCGGCCAGCAGCGCTACTTTGGCGCCGCTGAGGCGCTTGAGGAGCGCATCGCGTTCGCGATGGCCGGTGGCGAGAAAGTCCACCTTCACGTAATCGGCCAGTTCGACGAACGGCTCGATGCCGGGCCTCCAGGTGAAGTCATCGAGGGCCAGCCGGTAGCCCATGGCTTTGAGCTCGCGGCAGGCGCGGACCAGGGGCGGCACGGGCTCGACGCTTTCCAGAATCTCGAGGACGGTGATGGCGGAGGGGAGGACCTGGACCAGGCTTTCGAGGAGCGACTCGCGGGTGCAGTTAACGAAGGCGGGCATGCCGGCCGTCAACCGGTCGAGACCGAACATCACGGTGTTGTCGAGCATAGTGCGCGTGGCCAGGTTGCCGTCGCCGCGAAAAATCTGCTCGGGGCCCTTGCGGAAGAGCAGTTCGTAGCCGTGCACGCGGTTGCGGAGGTCGAGGATAGGCTGCCGGGCCACGTAGCGCAGCCCGTCGGACGGCCCCGGCGCTGGAACCGCGCAAATGTCAGCCGGTGTAATCTGTGTCGCCATCGCGCCTTCCCGCTTACCTTATCGGAAGGCCGCGGAAGAACTTGAACGGCGCCCGGCGCGGGGGCATTCGCGGCGCACGAAAACGTCACCCACCCATGAACATGCCGCCGTTGACGTCGAGCACATGCCCGGTAATATAGCCGGCGGCCTCGGAGGCGAGAAAGGCCACGGCGTGCGCAACTTCGAGATCGGTTCCGGCGCGGCCGAGGGGGATGACGGCCAACATGGCCGCGCGCTGCTTTTCGTCGAGGACGGCGGTCATGGGCGTGTCGATATAGCCGGGGGCAACAGCGTTCACGGTAACGCCGCGGGAAGCGACTTCGCGGGCCATGGAGCGCGTGAACCCGATGAGGCCCGCCTTGGAGGCGGCATAGTTGACCTGGCCGGCCTGGCCGGTGCGGCCTACCACGCTGGACAGGTTGATGATCCGTCCCCAGCGGTTCTTGAGCATGGGGCCGAGGAGGGCCTGGGTCAAGAGGAAGGCGCCGGTGAGGTTGGTGGCGAGCACGCCGTCCCAATCTGCGCGTTTCATGCGCAGCATGAGACCGTCGCGGGTGACGCCGGCGTTGTTCACCAGAATTTCGACCTTGCCGAAGCGCGCCAGCACGGAGGCGGCCACGGCCTTGATGGAATCCTCGCTGGCAAGATCGAGCGCGAAAGCGGCGGCTCGGCCGCCCGCAGCTTCGATTTCAGCCACGGCCTCGGCCAACTTGGCTTCATTGCGCGCCGCCAAAGCCACCGTAGCCCCGTGGCGCGCCAGTTCTAATGCGCAAGCCCGCCCGATTCCCTGGGAAGCCCCGGTGACCAGGGCGATGCGCCCCTGCGGATTTGCCATAGTCGATTCGAACCCCACGTGCAACCGCGCTCCTTGCCGATTATAGGTTCTTGCGCGGAGGCGCCGGCTACTCGAACTCGGGGCGGCGCGGGGAGTCGACCACAATCACCTGGCCGTCTGTGAGGGCCCTAACGGAATGACGGGCGCTCGAAGGGATAATAGCGACAACTCCCCGCCGGACGGTTTCACTTACGCCATCGACAGTTATTTCCAATTCGCCTTCGACAACTTCGTAGATTTCTTCCTGGGGGTGGTAGTGCTCGCGAATGGACGCGCCGCGCACGAAGTCATAATGCGCGAGGGTCAGACGCTCCGAGTGAAAGTAGCGGCCGCGCCAGCCGGGGAGACGTTCGACGGGGCGCAGTGCGCTGGTGTCGACGAAGGGCATAAGAGTTTACCTCCCGATAACAACCACTTCGAAGCTGCCCGGGCGGCAAGGATATCATCTTGAGGCCCTCGCGGGGATATACAAGAATGAAGGAGCGGCGCCGTGCGCTCGATGCATTACCCTCATAGCTGCCGGCCACGGCCGCTATCTTGATGCATTGGGGACCTTGACCTTGCGCATCGTTCTATCGAACATCGGCACTTTCGGCGACATCAATCCGTTGATCGCGATCGCACTCGAACTCAAACGACGGGGACACACGCCGGTGATGGCGCTGCCCGAGGTGTACCGGCCGAAGATCGCTCCGCTGGGACTCGAGTTTCACGCGCTGCGGCCGGACATCGACCCCGCCAACACACTCCTTGTGGAGATGGTTTACGACGTGAAGAAGGGCACGGAACGAGGGCTGCGCGAGTTTCTGTTTCCGGCGCTGCGCCAGACATACGACGATTTGCTGGATGCGGCCACGCAGCCTATGCGGGCGGACCTGCTGCTGGTGGGCGAGCTGAATTACGCCGGACCGGTGGTGGCGGAGGCGACGGGCATCCCTTGGGCGAGTTACGTGCTGGCGCCGTTTTCGTTTTTCTCGATCTTTGATCCGCCGGTGCTGCCGCCGTACCCGCGTCTGGCGAAAGCCGACAAAACCGTGCCTGGCATGGGCCGCGCCATCCGGCGGGTGGCGCAATTCGTCACGCGCAAATGGCCGGAGCCGATTTATGCGCTGCGCCGCGAGTTGGGATTGCCGCCGGGCGCGAATCCGATCTTCGAGGCCAAGCACTCGCCTTACCTGGTGTTGGCCTTGTTTTCGCGGGTGCTGGGCGTGGAGCAGAAAGATTGGCCTGCGCACACCCTCATCACAGGCTTTTGTTTTTATGACGCGGACGCGGGCAACGCGGAACTGCCCGCGCATCTTGAGGAGTTTCTTGCCGCGGGCGAGCCGCCGTTGGTGTTTACGCTGGGCTCAGCGGCGGTGCTGGCCGCGGGGCCGTTTTACGAGCTTTCAGCGAAAGCCGCCGAGCGGCTGGGCGTGCGCGCGGTGCTGCTGATTGGCACGGACTCGCGCAACCGCCCGCAGGAAAAGCTTCCCGATTCCATTTGCGTGGCTGAGTACGCCCCCTATTCGGCGTTGTTTCCGCGCGTGGAGCTGGTGGCGCACCAGGGCGGCGTGGGAACCACGGCGCAATGCCTGCGCGCAGGCAAACCGATGCTTATCATGCCTTTCTCGCACGATCAGCCCGACAACGCGCGGCGCATGAAGCGGCACAAGGTGGCGCGCGTCATTCAGCGCGCGAGCTACACGCCGTGGCGCGTGGCGCGCGCCCTGCGCGCCATGCTGGCCGAGCCCGGTTTTGCGGAGCGGGCGCAGCGTCTGGCGCAACAACTGGCGCGCGAGGACGGCGTGCGCAGCGCGTGCGACGCGCTTGAGAATTTGCAGCAGAGGACGCGCGCCGTAACCGAGGCGCAAAGCGAATTTGCCATAGGAGAAAGCAGCAAGCCGGCGGGTTAGTTGCGGCGTAGGCGGCCGCGTCGCCGCAGCTCGCGAGGCGATCGGCACATTTTTCCTGGTTCAAACCTCCGCCGGATTTCTATGCCGGCTCACCCACTGCGGCTCTACCGAAGCCACGCTTCAATTTTTGAACAATCGGCAGCTCCTTCACAAGCCTCGCCGGCGCGCAAGCGGTCGTAAGGCCGAGAATGCCTAACTCCGCATGTATGCAGATCATGGGTCATTGTGCATGCGCGCGCCTTGACCTTTGTAGCTCAAGCAGTTATGCGGAAAAGCCGCGCCGGCGCTCAGATAGATTGAAACCGAGTGGGGGCGCATTTCGTCAAACTGACTGTAAGACTGCCTCTGGATAGGCGGCTCGCGGAGGCGCAAGCAATCTCACGTTGAGGAGTTACTGTACATGAAGAACAAAGCCGCGATATCCCTATCCATTGCCGCTTGCCTTGCTCTAGCTTACCCGCAGTTTGCCGGCGCCCAAAGCACTGATCATTCGCAGACCGCGAATGACGGAACGATGCAGTCCGCGGCGCAGAGCGATGCGATGGACTTGGCGCCGGCGAATGCGAACCTGGAGAATGCTCTCGAAGCGAACAAGGTTCAGCAGGGCTATGAATTCAAAGCCAAACTGGATGGCGCTGTTCACTTGAAAAACGGGCCCGAACTTCCCCGCGGCACGGTGCTGGAAGGCAGAGTGATCTCAGACCAGATGAAGCCGGGTGGTCCCTCGACACTGGCGCTGCGCTTTACGCAGGCGGACTTGAAGGATGGTAAGGTCGTTCCCATCAAGGCCACGATCACGGGTATTGCAGGGCCGCAATATGACACCGGATACAACCTTGCGAACCAGACTTCGAGCTGGAATGACAAAACGCTGAGAGTGGATCAGATCGGCGTTTTGTCGGGCGTGGACCTGCACAGCAATGTGGCTAGCCGGAACTCGGGCGTTCTCGTCGCCGAGAAGAAAGACAACGTGAAGCTCGATGCGGGGAGCCAGATTTCGCTGGCCATCGCCGAAAGCAACCTTCAGGCAAACCGCAACCCGGGAAATCAAAAGAACGGCGGCATGTAATTGGCAAAGTCTCGCGAGCGCGCGTAACACTGCATGCTGACAGCGGCTCGCTTTGGCGGGCCGTTGCCGCTTTTAAGGCTGTTCGCTTCGCTAGCGCGAACAGGGTCGGCTAAGCTGCGATTTTTCCGCGCTCGCGGCCCCGGCCGGGGAGGTTTTGCATCCAAGCAAAGGGAGCGATAAGGGCAAAGCGATAAGGGCAATCGGAAGCTCAGGAGCGCAAAAAACCATGAAGCGTTTGGCGGGAAAGGTCGCGATCGTGACCGGGGCCGGAAGCGGAATTGGGCAAGGGATTGCGAAGCGATTCGGCTGCGAAGGCGCGAAGGTGGTGGTGGACTACATTGGCGATCCGGCGGGCGCGGAGGAGACGCGGAAGGAGATTGCGCAGACGGGCGGCGAGGCAGAGATCGTGCCGGCGGACGTCACCCGCAGCGACGACATTCGCGCCCTTGTCGATGCGGCATGGAACCGCTTCGGCTCGGCCGACATCCTGGTGAATAACGCCGGCATGGAGCACAAGTCGGCGTTCTGGGAAACGGAAGAGGCGGAATTCGACAAGGTGATGGGAGTGAATTTGCGGGGGCCGTTTTTTCTCACCCAGATCTTTGTGC
>JASHTU010000649.1 GCA_030040395.1 Acidobacteriaceae bacterium | reverse complement strand
CCCCACCACACCCACCACGCAGTCCTCACCAGGTTCACCACAAGGAGAGAAATCCATGAATCCAGCATTCATCGGTTCAATCGTGCTCGTTGGCTTCAATTTTGCGCCGCCCGATTGGGCGCTCTGCCAAGGCCAACTTCTGCCCATCAATCAATATACGGCGCTGTTTTCTCTGCTCGGAACAACCTACGGCGGCGATGGGCGAACCAACTTTGCCCTGCCCAAGCTGGATGCGAGCGCGCTGCAAGACGGCCTTCAGTACATGATTTGCTTGAATGGTGTTTACCCTTCTCGCAATTAGCGCGGCAGATGTACTTCACGCGAGAGTGTTCAAGCTGCCTCGAGACTGGGCTCCCCATCCTCGCCGCGTCTTTGTTTCCCGCGGCGAGGGGGGCCGCGCACAAACCCATCCCTCACCTGCAAACCGCCAAGTACAAATGGATTATGGGAGACTTTGGCGTGAAAGCTCAGCGATCCTGCGCAGAAAATTCTACCCGACACCCGTGAAAGCCAATGCTTATCCGGGTATTGCCCGATTTTTGAAAGGTTCCGGCTTTTGCAAAAACGCTCCCTGTCTCTGTTCCCTAGTTCCCTTGTTCCCTCGCTCCCCGTTCCCTCGCTCCCTCGTTCCCTTGTTCCCTGTTCCCTGCTCCCTGTTCCCTGTTCCCTGTTCCCTCGTTCCCTCGTTCCCTTGTTCCCTGTTCCCTGTTCCCTGTTCCCTGTTCCCTCGTTCCCTCGTTCCCTTGTTCCCTGTTCCCTGTTCCCTCGTTCCCTCGTTCCCTCGTTCCCTGTCCTTTAGCTCCCTCGCCGGCCGCCTGCTACCATTCTTCGAAAACTATCCGGCCATCCGCGGGCAGAACCGAGTGTTTGCGGAAGCGGCCGTCGTCGCGCCGGGGAAAGTCATTGCGGTAATGGGCGCCGCGGCTCTCCGTACGCGCCAGCGCGGACTGCAGAATGGCCCCGGCCACGTGACTGAGCGCCTGCGCCTCGGAAAGCCGGCGGCTCGACCCTCCGCGGCTCGCAATTTCGGCCAGCGCGGCTTCGCACCCGGCTTCCGCGGCCAGCCCCTGCCGCAGCCGCTCCTCTTCGCGCAAGAGCCCGGCGTGCGCCCACATGGCGCTTTGCAAGCCGGCAATCTGCTCTTCCACGCGCGTCTCCTCCGCGGCGGACAACAGCTTGGGAGTCTCGGCGGCTGCTTCGGCGCGAACCAGCGGCAGGTTGTCAGCCAGCATCGCGCGCGCCGCCCGCGCGCCGAAGACCAACCCCTCGAGCAGGGAATTCGACGCCAGCCGGTTGGCCCCGTGGACTCCCGTGCAAGCCGCCTCGCCGGCGGCGTAAAGGCCGCGCAGGCTGGTGCGCCCCTCGAGATCGGTGCGCACCCCGCCCATCAGGTAATGCGCAGCCGGCCGCACCGGGATTAGATCGCGGCTCAGGTCCAGCCCATACCGCGCCAGCACCGCGCTGATGCCCGGGAACCGCTCCCGGAGATTCACATGGCGCACGTGGCGCATGTCGAGATAGACCGCTCGATCCTCGCAGCCTGAATCTCGCCCTGACCCCAATGTTGCAGTCTCCTCGGCCATCGTTTCCCGGGCGATGGCCCGCGCCACCACGTCGCGCGGGGCCAGTTCCAGCAGGGGGTGGTAGCGCTCCATGAAGCGTTCGCCGCGGCCATTGCGCAGCCATCCGCCCTCCCCGCGCAGCGCCTCGGAGATGAGAAAGCGCGGCGCACCCGCCAATGACAGCGCGGTGGGATGGAACTGGTAGAACTCCATATCCGCCAGTTCCGCTCCGGCACGCGCGGTCAGCGCAATGCCGTCCCCCGTCGCCACCGCCGGGTTGGTGGTGTCGGAGTACACTTGCCCCGCCCCACCAGAGGCAACCAGGATGGCCCGTGCGCTCAACCGCTGGAAAGCCCGTCCCTCCTCGCTCTGCCCGCCCGTGCCCGCTGCGCCATCTGCCGGGGCCAGATCGGCGGCCACCACGCGTCCGTCTGCAACCACCAGCGCCGCGGCGCGAGTCCACTCGGCAAAGCGGATGCGTTCATGGGCGCGCGCGAAGGCTGCCAAAGCCCGGCTGATCTCCGAGCCGGTGGCGTCGCCGCTCGAGTGGAGGATGCGCGCCAGCGAGTGCGCGCCCTCCCGCGTTCGCGACAGCCGGCCACGCCCCATGCCGGCCGCCGGCTCGCGGTCAAATTGCGCGCCCCACTCGATCAGTTCGGCAACCCGTAGCGGCCCCTCGCCGACCAGCACCTCCGCCGCCGGCCGGTAAACCAAGCCATCGCCGGCGTTGACGGTGTCTTCCAGGTGAAGAGCCACATCCTCTTCGCCCTCCATAGCCACCGCGATGCCGCCTTGCGCGTAGTACGTATTCGATTCGCCAACCGACTCCTTGGTCACCACCAGCACTTCCCCGTGGCTGGCCAATTCGATGGCCGCGCGCAGGCCGGCAACCCCCGCACCCATCACCAGATAGTCGGCTCGATAGCCCCCTTGGGACGTTTTTGCCATAACTTTTGAGGCTATCATTGCGGGCGGCGCCGCCGGCTCTCCGGTAGCGGGTCAGTTTGAGGGGTGCGGGCTTCAGCCCGGGGTGATCAGGAAAAATGTCGGGTCGGCTTATCAGGCTGACGGGCTGACCGCGACTGCGACCGGCCGCGTGGCGAGAACACGGCGTACGAGCTCCTTGGGCCAGATATAGACCCCTAACCGCCGCGAATAGTGCAACACCGGCTCAATGTCGGGCAGCACAATGCCGATCGCCGCCGCCAGGTCATTCCGTTCGATCTCCGCCTCGGCGTCTTCCAGCGGCCAGGGAACGTAGTGCAGGCTGGCGCGGATGGGCTGCCCCGCCCGATTCGAGCTGAACAGGCAGGAGCGTTCCGTCACAAAATGTTCCAGCGTGCCGCTCCGCAGTTCGGCAAGCTTGCGCGTAGGTCCCAGACCACGGTACCGCACTTTGAAGATCGCCGGCGGGTCCGAGAACCGCCTCCGGCTATAGAAGCCGAACTCCCGCTCCGAGCGTTGCTCCATCCGCATCTCGGACCAGTAATACGGCAGGTGATAGAAGACCCGGGCCATGCCCACCGCCAGCAGGTTGCTGGCGTCGAGTGAAAAGCACCAAATGCCCGCCGTTCCGGTGGAGTTGTCGCGCACATAGGTGCGCAGGTTGAGATCGGGAAAGCCGCCCATCCCCGGCGCCGGCGGCATGCCGCGAATCTTGATCCGGTCCAGCCAGAAGGGCACGGCGCCCAGCCAGGCCGAACCTTGAAAGGTGTCGGGTTCCAGCCAGTCGGGAAGCAACCTAGCCAGCGACGACGCCGGAACCGGCCAATGCGCAAAAAGAAGATCATTCCATCGCTGGGCGACCGCCCAGCGGCCCGGAGGCACAGGCCGGGGTTTGTGCGACGTGCGCACCAAGTACTCCTGCATCGACCACTCCCGCACCGGAAATTCCCGCTCTTATAGCGGCTTCACTTCCGGATGGATGAGCTGACCACTGCCATCCCCACTCACAGGCCCATGCCGTATTCTGTTCGCGAGAGCTCGGTAATGTCCAGTAAATCTTTTGGTTCGCCCGGCGCCCGCAATCAGACTGAAGTTTTCGCCGTCCATGGCGCCGACCCTGAAGTGCTCGCCTTCGCCATGGCCAAGTATTCCCGTTCCGCCCTATCCATGCGCGAATCGCTCCGGGAGATCAACACCCAGCGCGCCGAGCAGTTCCTCAATACATTTTATTTCCAATACGGCCACCGATCCATCGCCGACCTGGCCCACATCGCCTTTGCCGTGGAGCGGCTCAGCCTGCTGGCCGCCATCGTCCTTGTGGACGAGCCGCGCTGGGACGGGCAGGAGCGCTCCACACGCTACCAGAATTTTCGCCAATCGGGCTGGTATCTTCCTGATTTTGGCGCGGATGCCCACTCCGCGCAACTCTACTCTGAAACCGTTCAAAGCCTCTTTGCAGCCTATGAGCGCGCCACCGCGGCCGTGCTTGAAGCACTGCGCCGGCGCGTGCCCTGCCCTGAGGGCCTTAAGCCCGAAAGCTATGAGCGCACCCTGCGGGCTCGCGCCTTCGACGTGGCGCGCTACCTCCTGCCCCTGGCCACGAATACGTCGCTCGGCCAGATTGTCAGCGCGCGCACCCTCGAGGCCCAGGTCGCCCGCCTGCTTTCCCACCCCGCCGCCGAAATCCGTGAACTCGGCGCCAAGCTGCGCCAAGCCGCGTCCGCCCCGGCATGGAACGTCAACGGCTCCGCCGCCGAGGTCTTCGTTGAAAAGCTTGCGGCCCTTGAAGCGGGTTCTGACGGCCTCGCAGCCGAGGCCGCCCGGTTGTTCACCCGTGAAGTGCGCACCGCGCCCACGCTGGTCAAATACGCCCAGCCGAATCCTTACCTCATCGAGACCTGCGCCCTCCTCGAGCAAGCTGCTGCGGAACTTCTCAAGCCTCTGCCCGCCCCAGGCGCCGGCGCGCCTCTCGTCGACCCGCCCCTCGTCGATCT
>JASHTU010000648.1 GCA_030040395.1 Acidobacteriaceae bacterium | reverse complement strand
TCCCGAGCGGCGCCAGTTCCGGCTTTCGATGAAGCAGTTGATGCCGACCAGCCTGGACGAATTCATTGCCGAACATAAGGCGGGCGATGTGGTCTCAGGCCGGGTGGTGGAGCTAACGGCTTCGGGGGCCGTAGCGGAGTTGGGCGAAGGCATCCGCGTTGCGTGCGGTGACGCAGGCGCTGGCCGTGCGGGCGAAGGGCCTTCGGCGCATTCCGTGTCGGCATCGGGGGCGCCGGCGCCGAAGTCGGGGGCTAAGGCCGATCTTTCGTCGCTCACGTCAATGCTCCAGGCGCGGTGGAAAGGAGCGGCCCCGGCCGCGGCAACGCGCCCCGAACCCTTGGCCGAGGGGCAGGTGCGCAGCTTCAAGATTGTGAAGCTGGATGCGGGAACGAAAAAGATCGACGTCGAACCAGCTTAGACAAAGACAGCAAGTTGGCTCCGCTCTGGCGGAGTGGCAAGTTCGCAAGTTGGCAATCTTGTTCCCTCGGAAATATTGAAGCAGGGTGGTCAGGATTTGAGCGGTAAGAATCGAATCACGGGCTCCAGGACGATTGGCATGGCAATCCATTGGGTTTGATTCGCCGACATACCTTTTACTTTTCAGTTACCCTCCCCCTACCTCCTACCCCTTTTGAGGTTAAGTGGTTTGTTTACAACCACTTATACTATTTAGTACTGGGTCTAAATCCTTGATAATAAAGGAGTTAGATCCTAAAATCGTCAATAATAACGACTTACGGCCCATTTTGGGGCGTTTTGCCCCGCTTTCGGTGCAGCCCCAGGCTGAGCCTAGCTGCGAATGGCCGCGAAGCAGCGGGCAAAAAGCAGGCGGCCCTACGATGGCGGCCGTGACCCGGCGTAATACCGTGACCGGGTAGATTCGTGGTTTCCCAAAATCGGGACCCGGAGCACCCAAGCTCATGGGAAGTAATTACAGAATCGCCACGTCGCGGCGCCAGCCACCAGTCCCGGGCCGCTCCGACCCTGAAGAGGGAATCACCCGTTCTGCCCCCTAAGACCATTTTAGCGATTTGGCGGAAATAACCGGCAAGGTTGGGAAGAGAAATATTCTGTTTGGAATGAGGGGGATGGGGTTGGGTGCGGGGACGAAGGGGTTGACAAAGCTTTTTGACGGGGGTTGGTCAGATTTGAGGTCGCATCCGGCAGTTGCACGAACATCTGGTTCGATTTTTGCGCTTCGAATCATGCACTTTCGCGGCGAAGGAGGCCAGCGCGCATCGCCAACCGGCGCTGACGCATTCACGAACCGCTCTTCGGGTGGGAACTAAAGCAATGCGGACCCGCGGGCTTTATAGATAGACTTCGTCCACATAGCACCAGCGCCAATCCTCGCCGCGTTCGGCAGATTGGATGAGGGGGTGCTGGGTCTCGTGGAAGTGGGACCGCGCGTGACGGCCCGGGGAAGAGTCGCAGCAGCCCACGTGTCCACATTCGAGACACATGCGCAAGTGAACCCAGCGGCTGCCGGTCTTCAGGCATTCCTCGCAACCCTTGGTGCGGGGTTTTACCTTCTTTTCGTGCTCTTTGAGATGACTGCAAGACGCCGCCATGGGGACCTCCTTGACTCGCCGTCGACTTTTCTACTCTTGCATAAACCGGCGCGCCGGCGCCAACCGGAGGCGGAATCCGGCGTCCGACCCGGTGGCCGGGGCGACCTGGGCGGCTCTACGACTTACGTGGCGCTTGGATGGCCGCTATGCGCCCCGGCTCGCGCGCCAAGCGCAGCCGTATGTGCCGGAAACGAGAATCCATTCATCTTCTTCCCTCTTTCCACCGATATAGGGTTTCAGGAGCATCCAATGAATCGCCTGTACCGGTGTCTTTCCCTTTTTGCGCTGGCGGCCGCCTTTGCCGGCGCGGCCGCCCATGCGGACAATCTCTACGCCGCCTTGCACGGGACGGTCACGGACACGACCGGGGCGGTGGTTTCCGGAGCCACGGTGACGGTGGTGAACGCCGGCACCGGCATCGCCACCGTGCGCAAGACCGATGGCGAGGGTTATTACATCTTTTCCCAACTTCAGGCGGGCAGCGCCTACCGGGTGACGATGGCGGCCGACGGGTTTGCAACCTTTGTTGCGGACGGCCTGATGCTGAACGTGAACGACAACCGGGAACTGGACGCGAGGCTGGACCTAGCAGCGGTTTCGCAAACCGTGCAGGTGGCAGCGGGGGCGCTGCAGGTGGAGACCTCGAACACGCAACTCGAACAACTGGTGACGGCGCATCAATTGCAGGACGTGCCGCTCGAAGGGCGCGACGCGGCCGGACTGCAGAAGCTCAGCCCGGGGGTGGTCGAGTCCTCGGACCGTTTTGGGACCTTTTCCACGAACGGGAGCCAGACGGCGCAGAACTCGTATCTTGTGGACGGCATTGACATCAACGACCCCATGCTGGAAAGCGAAGGCATCCAGGTGAATCCCGACGCGCTGGCCGAGGAGAATATTGTGGCCAGCACCATGAACGCAGAATTTGCGCGCAACTCGGGCGCGGTGGTGAATCAGATTCTCAAGGCCGGGTCGAGCCAACTGCACGGCAGCGGCTTCGAGTTTTACCGCGACACGTTTTTGAACAACGGCGATTATTTCTCCCAGACGCGACCAGTCTTCCACCAGAACCTTTACGGGGCTACGCTGGGCGGGCCAGCGGTCCCCGGCCGGCTGTTTTTCTTCACCGCCTACCAGGGGTTGCGCAACCGCACCGCGCAGACCGATCTGCAGACCACCCTGGACGCCGACCAGTTTGGGGGCGACTTCAGCAACGACGCCAACTACGCCACCGGCGCGGCGAACGCCGCGGGACTGACCACGAATCCGATTCCGTTCAACATCGGCTCCTGCGTGGCCACGCCGGCGAGCGCCCATCCGAAGACGTGGGCGGACTGCTTTGCGAGCGGCCAGGTCAACGTTCCCCAGGGGCAGTGGAATCCCATCGCCGCCTCGCTCATCCAGAAGTACGTGTTGCCCGCGAACGAGACTCTGGGCGGCGTGGCCTACGCCAACTTCAACGCGCTCAACACCGAGGCCGAGGATCAGGGCGTGGCGCGCCTTGACTGGACGCCGGGCGCGCGCGACAGCGTGTGGCTCTCGAGCATTTTTCAATCCAGCCCCGGAACCACTGCGCTCACCTTCAGCGGGGCCAGCTTTCCGGGCTTCGGCTCGCTGGTGGCCAATCACTACAAACTTTTCAGCGCCGCGTGGACGCACGCTTTCAGCGTGAACACGCTCAACGAGCTGCGCGCCTCCTACTACCGCAACCCGCTGGGAGCGGTGAGCCCGGCGACGGTGGTCACGCCCGCTTCGGCAGGCTTTGCGATTACGCCCCAGGATCCGGAATCGGGGTTGCCGTACATCACCGTGGGCAGTTATTTCAATCTCGGCTTCAGTTATGAAGGCCCGCAACCGCGCCTGAACACCAACTCAAGCTTTGCCGATAACTTCACCTGGGTGCGCGGCAATCATTCATTCAAGTTGGGCGCCCAGTTGGAGCAATTCCGGGTGCGCAATCCCTTCGACGTGTATAACAACGGCTTTTTTGCCTTCGAGGGGGGCGCGATGGGCGGCGGGCCTTACAGCTCCGGCGATCCGGCGCTCGATTTTGCGCTCGGCATCCCCGACCTTTACTACCAGTCCAACAACGGGTTCATCGACGCGGTGGCCGAGGAGCTCTACGGGTACGCGCAGGACAACTGGAGAGTGTCGCCGGAACTCACGCTGAACTACGGGCTGGCGTGGGATGTCGAGGGACCTTACCAGAACCGCCAGGACAGCGGGCTGGGGGTGATCTGCTGGCATAGCTCGGATGCGCAGTCGGCGGTTTTCGCCGGGGCGCCTCCGGGGTTGAGCTGGCCGGGGGATGCGGGCTGCAACGCGGCAGGTTCGCCGGTGGCGCACTACGATCATTTCGGTCCGCGCCTGGGCTTGGCGTGGTCACCGGCGTCGGGTCCGGCGCTGCTGCTGGGAACGCCGGGCGCACGCGATTTCTCACTCCGCGCGGGCTTCGGCGTTTACTATAACCGTGATCAGGAAGAGCAGTCGCTGCAGAATCTCGAAGACCCGCCCTTCATGATCATTTCCGAGGGCGCGTCGAGTTTCGGCGGCAGCCCCTCGTTGGCCAATCCTTTCGCCGACGTGTCGGGCGCCGGAGCGATGACGAATCCGTTCCCGTACGCGCCGGTGAAGGCCAACGCGGCCATCGCGTGGATGAACTATCTGCCTCTCCAGCTGGCCGCCTTTGCGCCGTCGTACGACGTTCCCTACACCTACAACTTCAACCTGAACGCGCAGCGCGCACTCAACTCCCGGCTGGTGGCGGAGGTGGGTTACGTGGGCTCGGTGAGCCGCCGGCTGGCCTCGTGGTATGAGGGCGACAACATCACCGCGGCCGGCCATGCGGCGTGCGTCTCCGATCCCATGTGCACCGCCTACGCGAGCAGGGTGCATCTGCTCTTTCCGCAGTACACGGCGCAGCCGG
>JASHTU010000647.1 GCA_030040395.1 Acidobacteriaceae bacterium | reverse complement strand
CGGCGGTCGTGCGGCCCGGGCAGGACGGACGCCGAAGGGCGGGGAAAGCACAAACGCGAACGGCTACGACATTTTAAGAGATACGGTGTCCTTTCCAGGAGTCTACAAAGTCGCCGCCCCCTGTTGGTCGCGTCGACTCGGACTCCCGGCTTCAGGCTACATCGTCTCTGAAAATGCTAGCCCAGGGGCCTTGGCTTTGAAATCCCCCTTTTGAAATCCCCCTTTGAAATCCCTTTGTCTGCGAGCCACTTTGAACCTGTTAGGAGCGGCTCGGAAATTTGGTTGTGGTCGTTCTGTTCATGATTCGAAGCGCAAGAATCGAACCAGATGTTTGTGATCTGTTCGGAAACGATCTCAAATCTGACCAACTCCCGCTGTCAACTTTTCCGCCCTCCGCACCCCAATTCCATCCCCTTCATTCCAAACAGATGATTTTTCTTCCCAATCTTGCCGGTTATTTCTGCCAAATCGCTAGAATGGTATTAGGTAGCAGAACGGGGCGACCCCTATTCGGAAAACGGCCCGGGAACGGTGGCTAGGCGTGGCCGCCATCCCCGGGCCGCTTGCTTTTTTTGCCGCTGCTTTGCGGTTCTTCGCGGCTAGGCTCTGTCTGGGGCTGCACAGAAAGTGGGGCAAAATACCCGAAATTGGTCCGTAAGTCCTTATTATCGAAGATTTTAGGATCTAACTCCTTTATTATCAAGGATTTAGACCCAGTACTAAATAGTATAAGTGTTTGCAAACAAAGCGCTTAACCTCAAAAGGGATAGGGGTAGGGGGGTGGGTAACTGAAAAGTACATGGCCTAGCGCCATAGACTGCGACGCCAGTCGCCCTGGAGCCTGTGATTCGATTCTTACCGCTCAAATTCTGAACCACCCTGCTTCAACATTTCCCAGGGAGCTTAACCGGTCACGATCGCCAACTTGCAAACTCGCCATTCCGCCAGAGCGGAGCCAGCTTGCTGTCTTTGTCCTTCTTCCCCTCGTTGGCGGCTTGACCCGCGAGCCGCTCTCAACCTGTTAAGAGTGGCTCGGAAATTTGTTGAGGTCGTTTTGTTCACGATTTGAAGGGCAAGAACCTCTATACACTGGGAACAGATGGAAATCATACGGCTTTTTGGCAACGAGGAACCAGCCAGGCTTGAGGAAGCGGCCCTGGAAGAAGTTGCCGCCGACGAGCGCAAAACGGGCTTTTTCGAGCGCATGAAGAAGGCGGTCTCGCGCACGCGCGAGTCGCTCTCGGTAAAGATGGAAGGCATTGCCGCGCTCACCCGCACGGTGGACGAGCGGGCCCTCGAAGAGCTGGAGTCCGTGCTCCTGACCAGCGACCTGGGGGTACAGACGACGACCGAGGTGCTGGATGCGCTGCGCGAACGGGCCTTGCGCAAAGCCATCGAAGGGGGCGCGGAGTTGCGGGAGTTGCTCAAGGTGCAGTTACAGGCGATTCTCCAAGCTCCGCTGCGGCCGGTTACGAGACCCCAGACGCCGCCCCAAGTGATCTTTCTTGTGGGCGTGAACGGCACGGGAAAAACCACCAGTAGCGGCAAGCTGGCGGCATGGAGCCGCGCCCAGGGGCACTCCGTTCTTTTATGCGCCGCGGATACATTCCGTGCAGCGGCAATCGAGCAGCTTGAGGTGTGGGCGGCGCGGTCGGGCGTAGAGATGATCAAGACGCGCCAGGGTGGCGATCCGGCGGCGGTGCTGTACGATTCCATTGCCGCGGCCAAGGCGCGGAGCATCGACGACCTCTATGTGGACACGGCCGGCCGCTTGCACACCAAGACCGGGCTCATGGACGAGCTCGACAAGATGCGCCGCACCGCTGCGCGGCTGGTTCCGGGCGCGCCCCACGAGGTGCTGTTGGTAATGGACGCGACCACCGGCCAGAACGGCCTGCAACAAGCGCGGCTGTTTACTGAAGCGGTGGGCGTCACCGGCATCCTGCTGACCAAGCTCGACGGCACAGCCAAGGGAGGCATTGCAGTGGCCATTGCGCGGGAGCTGAACTTGCCGGTGCGCTTTGTCGGCGTGGGCGAGCAGATGGGGGATTTGCTCGAGTTCGATGCGAAAGAATTTGTCGATTCGTTGCTGGGGTAAGGGTGCGTGGATCAGGCTGCGAATCTTGTTTCCGACTGGGATCTATATTGGATGCAGCGGGCGCTGGAATTGGCGCGACGGGGCATTGGCCTCTGCTCGCCCAATCCCATTGTTGGCTGCGTGATCCTGGACCGCACCGGTGCGCTGGCGGGTGAGGGCTGGCACGAGTATGACCTTGTGGATCACGCGGAGGTCGTGGCGTTGCGCGCCGCCGCCGAGCGCGCGGGCGACCGGCTGCGGGGCGGCACGGCTTACGTCACCCTGGAGCCGTGCAACCACATCGGGCGCACGCCGCCGTGCACCACGGCGCTCATCCGGGCGGGCCTCAATCGTGTAGTGGCTGCGACCGCCGACCCCAACCCGAACGTCGCCGGCGGGGGAATGAAGACATTGCGTGCGGCAAAACTGCAAACCAGCATCGGAGCTTGCGAAAAGGAAGCGCGGCGGCTCAACGAGGGCTTTGCGCACTGGATTCAGCATAAGCGCCCCTTTGTGCTGATGAAGGTCGCCATGTCGCTCGACGGGCGCATCGCGCCGCCGGCGGGTTTCCACGTGGCGCGCGAGCCTTACTGGATTACAAGCGAAGCCGCGCGCGCCGCCGTGCAGCCGCTGCGCTGGCAGGCGGACGCGGCCATGGTGGGGATCGATACGGTGACAGCCGATGACCCGATGCTTACCGACCGGAGCGGCCTGCGCCGCCGCCGCCCGCTGCAGCGCATCGTGCTAGACTCCGCCCTGCGCATGCCGCTCGACTCAAAGATGGTGAAGACGGCGCAAAACGATGTGACCATCTTCACCGTATCGAACGACGAGGCGCGGATTCGCGAGCTGAACGCCCGCGGCGTGCGCGTGGAGATACTGGCTGCGGAGTCAGGCCGCGTGCCGCTAGGCAAAGTACTCGACCGGCTCGGCGCGGAGGGCGTTCTGACACTGCTGACCGAGACAGGCACGCGCCTGAACACGGCCTTCCTGGCCGCGGGGCTGGTTGACCGCATGCACCTTTTTGTGGCGCCGCAGATCATGGGCTCCGACGCCGTGCCGGCCTTCCGGGGAATGCCAAGCTTTGTCCACATGGGCGAAGTCGAGGTGGAGCGCTATGGCAACGACCTGGGGCTTTGCTCGCTGCTCAAGGATCCATGGCCGGAAAGCAGCGTTTAGAGGGTTTTCGATTCAAATCTTGCCATTATGGCGTCGTGCAAGGCGGCGTTTTTCTAACGAAATTGATTTTTCGCCCGGCAATTGCCGGAAGGTTTCCACGGCCTGCTTACACCGAATGCGCCTTCAGCACCCCATACAGCGCATCGGCCACCATCCGGTCTTCTCCCGGCTGCAGGTCGATGGCAGTCATTTCAATGGTTCCTGGCCCCTCGCTTACAGAGATGATCGGCTTCATCGCTGCCAGCTCCGCGGCAATCTGATGCGGATTGGCCGAAAACTTGCTCGGGTCGAGATGCACCTGCAGCGCCGGAAAGTGGTTGGCGATCTCCGGCACCTCTTGGGTCAGCGTCACGCCCGGGATCTTGGCCACCCGGTTGGCCACCGTGTCCAGTTTCCGCCACTGTTCCTTGTCCAGTTCTTCCTGGTCCTCGGCCAGGTACAACTCAAGCGCCTTCAACAAGCCCACAATCTCTTCCTTGCCCACTTTGGTTGGCCGTCCCAGCGTGTCTTCATTCGGACTCATGTTCAGCAGCGCATTGTGCACCATCTCCTCGCGTCCAATCAGCAAGCCCGTGCACTGCGGCCCGCGGATCGCCTTTCCGCCGCTCACCGCAATCAGGTCATACCCCATTTCCGCGTAGTCGGTGAGCCGCGACTTCGGCGGAACATCCGCCGCCATGTCCAGGAATGCCGGCACGCCCGCCGCATGCGCCAGCTTCACCCAGTCCGGCCGCTTGATCTGCCCGTCGGGATCGCTCAGGTTCAAGAAGTGCATGGCCGCGGTGCGCTCGCTCAGCGCGTTGTGCACATCGTCCACCGTCTCCACTTCCACCAGCTTCACCCCCGTCGCCCGAATCTGGTGGTCCCACGCGCTGCGGTGCGCCTTCTGGATAATCACTTCCGACTTCATCCCCGTCAGGTCCGGGATCTGCGCAATATTCGCCGCGCTGCCCCCGGTCAAAATGCCCGAGTACCCATTCTGGATCGCCGACGCCGCGCCCGATGTGACAATCGCGCTGTATCCATCCGGCAGCTTCAGCAACTCCGCAATCCGCTTCCCCACCGTCGCTTCCAGGTCCATGATCACCACAAACTGCTTCGCCGCCAGCTCCATGACCGCGGTTACTTCAGGCCGAATCAGGGATCCGCCCAGCACCGTCTCGGTCCCCTGCGCGTTGATGACCGGGGTCAGTCCCAGTTCTTTGTACACGTCCCCGGTCGCGCCCAGCCCCGTGATCTTTCCATTCCATCCCGTCGGCCCGTCCGGCATTGCCGCCCCAAACAACCGCCGTCCGCCGAGCACCGATCCGGCCAGAAACGCGAGACCACCTAACAAACCCCGCCGAGAAATCTCCGCAGTGACGAATTTCCGCATGGTTGCTCCTCCTCAAAATGCGAACAGATACTGGCCCAGAAACGTGCTGCCATGCTACATCCCAGCCTGAAGCGCTCGCAACGACAAGCCTGTGGAACGAAAAGGACCCACTCCGATATAACGGCCCCGGGGGCCGTTCCATGCTTTACGGCGGTTCTCCAATCCCCATGGAGTTTTGAGCGGCGTGCCAGGTGGCGTTTTCTTGAGAAAAACGCCACTCCGGGTTCGAGATTCTGCTCTACACCAATTGGAGAACCGCTACAGGCGTCGTTCCATAAAGACCTCCGGCCTCCGTTCTTACCCCATCACCACCACGGGCTGAAACAGGGTTCCGACCACCCTGCGGGCGATTCCGACGAGGTCGCGCTGGTCGGCGAAGACTTTCACCATGGGCGCCTGGGAAAACTCGGGCAGATTGGCTTGGGCGCCATTGCGTAAGCGGCCGAGCGCCTGCTCGTCGCCGGTCACAGCAGGCAGCTCCGGCAACAAGGCCCTGGGGTGGACACACAACCCCGCGAGCGCGTCCACATTGCCTGCCACCGCCGCCAATTCTTCGAGCGTGTGCGCCTGAGCAAGGGTGAAGGCCCCGGCGCGCGTGCGCCGCAACCGCGCCAGGTGTGCTCCGCAGCCCAGCAGTTGGCCCATCTCATGGGCCACGGAGCGCACGTAGCCGCCAGCGCCGATGTCGATGGTAAACTCGGCTTCGGCACCGGCCATCGAGATCACTTCAAACGAGGCAATCGAGACTTTCGCCGGCCTTAGTTCAACCGGCCTGCCAGCGCGCGCCAATTTGTAGGCCGGCGTGCCCGCGATTTTCTTTGCCGAGAAAGGCGGCGGCATTTGCTCCGTCTCGCCGCAAAATTGGGCGGCTGCCGCGCGCACCCGCTCCAGCGTCACGGAACCGGCAAACTCCCGCCCGCGGTCGGGCCCCTCGGCTTCGCCGTCGGCGTCGTAGGTGTTGGTGGCAAAACCGAAGCGTATCGTCCCCGTGTAGCTCTTTTCCTCGTTCAGAAAGAACCGCGCCAAGCGCGTGAACCGACCTGCAAGGAGCGGCAAAACGCCGGTCGCCATGGGGTCCAGCGTTCCGAGATGCCCGATCGACCGCTCGCCGGCGATCCGACGCAGCCTGTCCACCACGTCGTGGCTGGTCATTCCACCCGGCTTATCGACCACCAGAAGTCCATTCACCTATCCACTTTACGGCAAACCGCAGCTCGGTCCCCTGTTCGCGGGGCGGGAACGCTTTGAGCGACTGGCCGCATGGCGTGGAATTGCCGCAGGCGCCAGCTCACCGCCTTTTCCCTTTTCCCCCGGCGGTTCAAGCTGCTATGCTCCGGACGCAGAGAAAAACCGATTTATTGGTTGAGGGGGGAGAAGGGGCGGGTAGATTTGTGTAAGCGAGGGGAACGGGAGGGAGAGACAGCGATGTGGTTTATGGGCATCGATGTGGGAACAGGCGGGACGCGCGTGGTGGTAGTGGATGCGGCGGGAAAGCTAATGGGTGCGGCGTCGAGCGATCACGCTCCGTTTCGCGCCGAGCATCCCGGATGGGCGGAGCAGGACCCCGAAGACTGGTGGCGCGCGACGCTTGAGGCAATTCACGGAGCCGTCGCCGCCGCGCCCGATCCTAAGGACCGCATTGCCGCCCTTGCGCTCACCGGCCAGATGCATGGGGCCGTGCTGCTCGATGAAAACGGCGCGGTGCTTCGACCCTCGCTGATCTGGTGCGACACGCGCACCCAGCCGGAGTGCGACTGGCTGACGGAGAAAATCGGATACGACAAGCTGATCGAACTCACGTGCAATCCTGCGTTGCCCAACTTTACGCTGACCAAAGTGCTGTGGGTAAAGACGCACCAGCCGGAGATCTTCGCCCGCACCCGTCACATCATGTGCCCCAAGGACTACGTGCGCTACCGGCTCACGGGCGAGTTCGCCATCGACGTACAGGAGGCGTCGGGAACGCTGCTGCTGGATGTGGCGCACCGGCGCTGGTCGCGGGAGGTGGCGGAGGCGGCGGGAATTCCGGAGAGTTGGCTGCCGCGCGTCTACGAGTCGCCGGAGGTTTGTGCGCGGATCAGCGAGGAGGCCGGGGGCTTGACGGGCTTAGAAGCCGGCACGCCGGTGGCGGCCGGAGCCGGCGATCAGGGTGCAGGCGCTGTGGGCATGGGCATTCTGCAGCCCGGCTCGGTTTCGGCCACCATCGGCACCTCGGGCGTGGTCTTTGCGGCCACGGCCCAGCCCACCAAAGACTCCAAAGGCCGTGTGCACACGTTTTGCCACGCCGTGCCCGGCGTCTGGCACGTGATGGGCGTGACACAGAGCGCAGGCCTGAGCCTAAGCTGGCTCAAAGAGACATTTTTTGGCGGGCAGAGCTACGAAGCGCTCAACCAGGCGGCGACGGCGATCACTCCTGGGTGTGATGGCCTTCTGTGGGCGCCGTATTTGCTTGGCGAGCGCACGCCGCACCTCGATCCCGAGGTCCGCGCCGCCTTCGCGGGCATCGGCGCGCAGCATGCCGCGGCGCACTTTGTCCGCGCCGTGCTGGAGGGGGTGGCGTATTCGCTCGAAGACACTTTCGCGCTCTTCCGTGAGCTGGCGATTCCGGTAAGCGGCATTCGGCTCGGCGGTGGCGGCGCACGAGGGGCGCTTTGGCGGCGTATTCAGGCGGGTATTTACGCGCATCCGGTCGAGGTGCTCGCGGCCGAGGAGGGCGGCGCCTTCGGTTGCGCGCTGCTGGCCGGCGTGGGCGCCGGGCACTGGGCCGATCTCGACCAGGCCTGTGCTCAGTCAATCCAGGTGGCGGAGCGGATGGAGCCAGACCCCGCCGACGTGGCCGCCTATAAAACCGGTTACGCCCGCTGGCGCAAACTTTATCCGGCGCTGCGCGAGTTGGAGTAAGGACAAATCGCTCCCAAGCGCCCAACTGATTGCAGACAAATCACTTCCGCGGCCATCGGCCTCGCGCCCGGCGCCTGCGCGGCGGTGGCCGCAATGCAACTCGGGGCGCGACCACGGGCATCGAAACCAACCTGACGGGCTGGAGCCCGGTTCGGGACCAGTTCGCCCGGGAGCGGATTTTTCCGCTCCGATTCCACTTTCTTGCCAGAGAAAGGAGGAAAGTCGAATGAGCGCAAGGCGAACAAGAAGAGGGATTTTGCTGATTACGGCGGCTGCCTTCTGGGCAGGTGCGGCCACAGTTTCCCAACAGCCGGGAGGAGGAGGGATGCAGCAGCAGCCGCAGCCACAGCAGCCGATGCCCGGCCAACCTGGCGGTCCCGGTTCCCCGGGCATGCCAACCACCGGTTCGACGAATCAGACGTCATACGCCGACCAGGCCTTTCTGCAGGACACTATGCAGGACGACGATGCGCAGGTGGCGATGAGCCAGCTCGCGCAGCAGAACTCGTCCAGTCCCGACGTGAAACAGTTTGGGCAACAGATGGTGAAGGTGCACACCGAACTCAACGACCAGCTGATGCCCGCCGTGAAGCAATTGAACGTGAGCGCGCCCAAGGGCCCGTCGAAGAAAGAGAAGAAACAGAT
>JASHTU010000646.1 GCA_030040395.1 Acidobacteriaceae bacterium | reverse complement strand
GTACGGGAGATGCAGGATGCAGAGCCTATTCGCGGAATTCCCATTTTGCTCCTGACGCCGGGCAAATCGTCGCCGCTTTCCGGTGATTGCCTGGAGAGAATTGGTGACACGGTGAGACAAGTGATCGCATCCGCCAGCGCGCATTGGATTCATCTGGACGAGCCGGAACTGGTGATTCATTGGATCCGGGAGATGGTAACGGCGGCCACCGGTGTAACGGCTGTTGCGGCGGCTGAGGCGGAGACGGCGGTCACCGTAGGTTGAGTGGCGCGTTTCAGGACTTGTTCGATGAGATCTGCCGCACGACCAGGTCCGTCGATCTTCTGGATGGTCCTCTGCAAGACCTGGGCCGCCGAACGGTAGCTGGAGTCTTGAAGCACCAGAATGACGGCTTTACGAAGCCTGGCGGCGTTCAGCCTGTGCCGTGGAACCACCACGCACGCCCCGCGAGCCTTGACTCGCGCTGCCACTCCGGGTTGGTCGTGGGCGAGGGGCACGGCTACCAGCGGCACTCCCTCGCAAAGCGACTCAAGGACCGTGTTGATGCCGGCATGCGTGATCACCAGCGCGGCCCGCTTCAGAATTTTCAGTTGGGGAGCATAGCTCACCACCAGCGGATCGCCGGCCAGCTTCCCCAACTTTGCCGGATCGAGTCCGTCTCCCAGCGAAATCAGCAATTGCGCGTCGAGTCCGGCACAGGCCTCCGCGATGGTTCTGAAAATGCCTTCCGAACCGTTCTGAAGAGTGCCCATCGATGCGTAAATGAGCGGGCGTCCATCGAGGCGCTCCCAGGGGAACTCGACCGCCGGGCGCTGCTCAGGGTGTACGAACGGCCCGGTATAGTAAAGCCTCGCAGGCTTCTCGCCGGCGCATTCGAACTCCAGTACTTCGGGCAACTGGGTGATTCTCGCCAGCGGTGACAGCGATTCTTCAGGACTCCTGAAAGGCTTCAGTCCCCATGCTCTGCGCTGACGGTTCGTGTCTCTGAAAATAGGAGCTGCTATCCGCAACAACAAATAAATTGCAAGTCGATTGCGCAAGCGGCTGAGCCGATCCTGTCCTGCCGCCCAACCGAGCCAGAAGGGTGGAAACCGGTCATCCCGAAGCAGGGGAGGAATCAAGGCGATGGAGATCCACGGCAGGCCCAGATAGTCTGCCACGTTTCCCGCGGAATCGGCCTCGTCCACCAGCAGCGCCTCTACGTTGGCCTTCCGCACCGCCTCCGGCCCGTCGCGACGCACCATCCGGCCCGAATTCCTCACTCGCTCCAAGGTGAATCGAAAGGCTGCGAATCCGTTTAACCGGGCCAAATGCTCGTCCAGCTTTTGCAGCGTGCCGGGCGGATAGTCTTCGACGCCAATCCTCTGAAACTCAATACCCCTGGCACGCACGCGCGCCTCGGTGTCCGCAATTCCGAAGATGACTACCTCATGGCCTCTTAGTTGCAAGGAGCGCGCCAGCGCGGTCATGGGATTGAGATGACCGGTTCCCGGAAAACAGAATGCTCCCAATCTGGCCATGGCTCTCTTCAACTCGTTGAATTCAAGTGGGCGGGTATCCAAACTCCGTTCTGGAGGCTGATCCCAAATCGCTGATCCCAAATCCAGGAGAGGCTAAATGCAATGATAATGCACGGACGGTTGGACCCTGGGACTGGGCAAGGCCGTCTCGCCGACCCATCCTCAATGGGCGCTCTTCTTCATCACCCTCGCTTTCACCATCGTGACCATGGCGGTGGTCGAGCAGGAGGTCCGCCGCAGCTGATGGCGCGCGCAACACTGACGGACGACGGCAACTTGCCCGTTGTGGCTGCTTGTCCAGCTCTACGGCGAAGCTGTTGATCTCTGTAGCGGCGGCAGAGAGCCCGGGCGAAGACTTGCTGCTTGGGTGGGCGCAGCAAAAAAAAGCCGCAAAGGAAGCGAAACTGTTCATGCCGAGCTGCGGGCTGAGCGGGGGCTGGTTCCGCGGGTCGTATAATCCTCGCGAACACGAGCGAGGACTTTTTATGAATCGACTTTTCGCATTCGTGGCTGTGGCGTTGCTAGCTTGCGCGGCGGCGGGCGGGCAGGCTCCATCGTGCGGAACGCCGGGGACCAATGACGCCTTTATGGGCATCCAGACGGTGAAGCTGTGGCCGAGCGAGCCGCCCGAAGCCAAGGGCAACGGCTGCATGGACATTCCCACCATGACCATCTTCGACCCGGCGCAGGGCGCGGAGAACGGCTCGGCGGTGGTGATTTTCCCCGGTGGGGGCTATGCGCACCTGGCGGGAAACCTGGAGGGCGACGAGATCGCCAACTGGTTCACGGCGCGCGGATTCAGGGCTTTCGTGGCAGCGTACCGGCTGTCGTCGGCCGGCTACCTGCTGCCCGTGCCGCTGCTCGACGCGCGGCGGGCGATCCAGACGGTGCGGGCGCGGGCGGCGGATTACCACATCGATCCGCACCGGATCGTGGTCATCGGCTTTTCGGCGGGCGGGCACCTGGCGGCGCTGGCGGGCACGAAGTTTGTGCCCGGGGACCCGAATGCGGAGGACCCCGTGGAGCGCGTCTCGAGCCGGCCGGACTATATGGTGCTGGGTTATCCGTGGATCGATGCCATCACCACCGACACCTCGCACCTGAGCTATTGCAAGACGTTCAACGTGATGGACCGCTGCGAGGCGCTCCGCAAGGCCTACGATCCCGACTTGTTTGTCACCAGCGAAACGCCGCCGACCTTCATCTATCACACCTTCAATGACCAGACGGTCCCGGTGGAGCAGAGCCTGCAT
>JASHTU010000645.1 GCA_030040395.1 Acidobacteriaceae bacterium | reverse complement strand
AATTGAACAGGTTCGATCCCAGATGACGCTGGCGCTGGTTGGCGTGAACCACAAAACGGCGCCCATCGCGCTGCGGGAGCGGATCGCCATTTCGCGCGAGGAACTGCCGGAGACGACACGCGCGCTGGCCGCGGCTCCGGGCGTTACCGAGTGCATGATTGTTTCCACCTGCAATCGCGTGGAGTTGTTGGCGGCGGTGGAGGGGGAGGAGATTCCGCTCAGCGACTTTCTGACAAGCTACTTTGGGATCGATGCCGGGGTGCTGGGGCCTCACCTGTACGAGTACCGCGATAAAGACGCGGTAAACCATCTGTTCCGCATGGCCGCCAGCCTGGATTCGATGGTCGTGGGCGAGCCGCAAATTCTGGGCCAGGTGAAGGAGGCCTTCGCCGTGGCGCGCGCCGCGGGGACGGTGGCCGGACAGCTCGAATATCTGCTGCAAAGCGCCTTCGCCGCCGCGAAAAAGGCGCGCTCGGAAACGGGCATTGGCTCGAACTCGGTTTCCATCGCCTCAGTGGCTGTGGAGATGGCGCGCAAGATCTTTGGCTCGCTGCAGGGGCGCACGGTTTTCCTGGTGGGCGCGGGCAAGATGAGCGAATTGGCGGCGCGGCACCTGGTGCAGCAAGGGGCGGGAGCGATCCTGGTGTCGAACCGCACCGCGGAGCGGGCGCGCCACATCGCCGAAGATTTTAAGGGCCGCGTCATTCCCTTCGAGCAACTCTACGAGGCCGCCGGCGAGGCCGACATTGTGATCAGCTCGACCGGGGCCCCGCACCCCATCTTCCGCGCCGAACACGGGCACGCATTTCTGCGTCGCCGCAAGAACCGGCCCATGTTCTTTATCGACATTGCGGTGCCGCGCGACGTCGATCCGGAGATGAACAAACTCGACGGCATGTTTGTGTACGACATCGACGACCTGCAGCAGGTGGCTGCGGCGCACATGGAGGAGCGTAGCCGGCAGGCCCTGGATGCGGAAACGCTGATTGCGGCCGAAGTGGAGCGGTTCCACCAGCGGCAGCGCACCGTGAACGCGGCACCGGCCATTGTCGCCCTGCAGCGCAAGGCTGAGGAGATACGCGTAGCCGAGCTGCAGCGCATTCACGCGCATCTGGACACGCTCACGCCCGAGCAACTGGCGGCCGTGGAGGCGCTGACGCGGGGGTTGGTGAACAAATTCCTGCACCCGCCCATGCAGGCCCTGAAGCAGGCCGCACGTGACGGAGATTCGATGCGGCTGGACGCGCTTTGCGAGGCGTGGTCGGTTTCTGCGGCGCCGGAGCCGGCGCAGGAGACGGAGCGAGCGGAGCCAAAGCGGAAGGAACTCCAGGAAGCGGCGCGCGAAACGGTGACTCGCGCGAGAGTGGAGGCGGGCCGATGAAGCTGTGCATCGGCAGCCGGGGCTCGCAACTGGCGCTGTGGCAGGCTAACCATATCGCCGCTCTGTTGCGCGGCGAGGGACACACGGTGGAGATCGAGATCATCAAAACCACCGGCGACCGGCTCCAGGAAGTGACCTTCGCGCAAGTGGGCTCGAAAGGCATGTTTACGAAAGAGATCGAGGAGGCGCTAGCCGAGGGGCGCGTGGATCTCGCCGTGCACTCGCTCAAGGATCTGCCCACCGAACTGCCCGAGCCGTTTGCCCTGGCGGCTACGCCGCCGCGCGTCGATCCGCGGGATGCATTCGTCTCAGTCAAACACGCGAACCTGGCTGAGCTGCCCGAGGGCGCACGCGTGGGAACGAGCAGCCAGCGGCGGCGCGCGCAGTTGAAGGCGCTGCGGCCGGACATCGAGGTGGTCGAGTTCCGCGGCAACGTGGATACGCGGCTGCGCAAGCTGGCCGAAGGGCAGGTGGAGGCGATTCTGCTTGCCGCCGCGGGCCTGGACCGGCTGGGCAAGACCGACTGGGTGCGGGAGCGGCTCGACCCGAAGCATTTTTGTCCGGCGGCCGGCCAAGGTGCGCTGGGAATCGAGACGCGCAAGGACGATGGGGCGACGATCGAGGCGGTCGCGTTCCTCGACCACCGCGACACACGCTTCGCGGTGACGGCCGAGCGGGCGGCGCTGGCGGCGCTGGGCGGAGGGTGCCAGACGCCTATCGGGATTCATTGCCGGCCGTCGATGGCCGAGGGCGCGGGCGACGAGATCTTTGGCGTTGTGGCCTCGCTGGATATGGGCCAGGTGGTGCGCATCTACGATCGCTCGCCGGCCGAGAACGCCGACGCTGTGGCGTTCGGCTGCCATGCCGCAGTCCTCCTCATGGAGGCGGGCGCTGGTCCGCTGCTGGCTGCGGGCAGCGGGGTTGTGGGCGGAGCTGCATGATGCGTTTGACGCTGAGCGGCCGGCGGGTGTTGGTGACCCGCGCCGCGCACCAGG
Organism: Acidobacteriaceae bacterium; assembly: GCA_030040395.1. GTDB lineage: Bacteria > Acidobacteriota > Terriglobia > Terriglobales > Acidobacteriaceae > Telmatobacter. Next base: position 1,461 of record JASHTU010000645.1, on the reverse strand, counting down.
CCAGCAAGCTCAGCGACGGATTGCGCGCGCTGGGCGCGGAGCCGGTCGAGGTTCCGGTGCTGGAGATTCAGCCGCCGCTGAGCTTTGAAGCGCTGGACCGCGCTCTGCGGCAACTCGACAGCTATGATTGGCTGATTTTTACCAGCGCCAACACGGTGCGGCAGCTGGCGGAGCGATCGGCGGCGCTGGGCATTTCCTTTGAGAAGACCTTGACGCCTCAAGTGGCGGCCGTGGGAGAAGCAACGGCGTCGGCGGCGTGGGACGCCGGTTTCGCGGTGGCGCTGGTTCCGGAAAGTTATGTGGCCGAATCACTGGTCGAATCGCTGGCCGGCCAAGCGGCGGGGAAGCGAATTCTCCTGGCGCGGGCGGAGATTGCCCGCGATGTGATTCCCGACGCGCTGCGCGTAGCTGGAGCCGTTGTGGATGTGGTGGATGCCTACCGGAATGTGTTGCCCGAAGCCGCGCCGGAGCTGCTGCGACAGGCTTTGGACGCGGGAATTGATGCGGCGACGTTTACGAGCTCGTCGAGCGTGACGCATTTGGCCGAAGCGGCGCGCCACGCGGGAATCGCGTTTCCGTTTGCGGGCGTGCTGGCCGTCTCGATTGGACCGATTACCAGCGCAACGCTGCGGGAGCATGGCTGGGAGCCGGCGGCGGAAGCCAGCCCTTCCGATGTCGAGGGGCTGATTGCTGCAACGGCCCTTGCGCTCACTTCCCTACCCTGACAACTCAGCAATCGTTGGTTCCGGGATCGGCGGCTCACCCGCGGGTTCAACCGGCTCACGATTCCCATGTTTTGTCTTTTGACCGGCAGAGGGTTTCGAGGTTGCATTGGTCGCATTTGGGATTCCGCGCCACGCAGACCTGGCGGCCGTGATGGATCACCTGGTGGGAAAAGCGAATCCAGTGATCCCGCGGCAGAACGCGCATCAGTTCCCTCTCGACTTCCTGCGGCGACTCGCCTTTGGCCAGTTCGAGGCGGCGCGCGATGCGGAAGACATGCGTGTCGACGACCACCCCTTCCGCCTTTCCAAAGGAAACCCCGAGAACGACGTTGGCCGTTTTGCGTGCCGCGCCGGGAACGGTGATCAATTCGGCGAGCGTCTCCGGAACCTGGCCGTTGAAGTCTTCGGTGATTTTTTTGGCCGCGCCCTGGATCGACTTGGCCTTGTTGTGAAAAAAGCCGGTGGTTCGTATAAGGTCCTCGATCTCGGGCAGCGGGGCTTTGGCCATGGCCGCGGGCGTGGGAAAGCGGCGGAAGAGCTCCGGCGTGACCATGTTCACGCGTGCATCGGTGCACTGCGCGGAGAGGATGGTGGCGACCAGCAGTTCCCAGGGGGTGCGATGATGGAGGGCGCACTCCGCGTTGGGATAGGCTTCGTCGAGGGCTTTGAGGATGGCGGCGACGCGGTCGGGGGCGAGCGGGCCGCGGGTGGGTCTGGCCTGTCCCGGGCTTTTTTT
>JASHTU010000644.1 GCA_030040395.1 Acidobacteriaceae bacterium | reverse complement strand
TTTGCGGCTTTATATTTTCTTTTTGGGCCACGAATCGGGGGGCGTGCGTGTATAAGAAGATCGTTCTGGCCGCTTTGGCGGCGAGTGTGGTTTTGTGTGTTGCCGGCTGCGGCGGCGGCTCTAAACCCATCAGCGTCGCGATCACAGCATCCTCGTCAACCGTAGATGGAGCCGACACTGTCACTCTCACCGCAACGGTGAGCAATGATAAGAACAGCGCCGGCGTAAGCTGGAACATCACCAGCGGCGGCGGAAAGTTATCGAATACCACCACGACTTCGGCCACTTACACGGCGCCTGCAGCCACCAGTTCGCAACAGACCATCACCATCACCGCCACGTCGGTTGCCAATTCCATGCAGACGGCCGACATTACTATTACTGTGGCGGCGTTGCCGGCAGTTACCTCCACCAGCACCAGTCTCGCGGGATCGGTGGGAACCGCCTACTCGATTACGTTGCAAGTCAGCGGCGGCATCGCGCCCTATACATGGGCTCTGGCAAACGGGACCATGCTGCCCGCGTGCCTGACTCTCAACTCCTCTGGGGTGATCACCACCACTTCAGGTACAGCGCCTACCGCCTCCTGCGCCGGGACGTATTCGAACCTCACATTTACGGTGACGGACTCGGGCAAACCCACTCCTTTAACGGCCACCTCCGCGCAGCTGACAATCACTATCACCGCCCCATTGCTCACCTTCCCCGCCTCCCTGGCAGGGGGATCTGTGGGCACGGCCTACAGCGCCAGCGCGGCGGCTATCGGAGCGCTGGGGACCGCGACTTACAGCTTGGCCAGCGGCGCACTGCCGCCCGATCTGAGCCTGAATACAAGCACCGGCGCGATTACCGGAACACCGAAGGCTTCCGACGCGGGAACTTTTACGTTCACGGTGAAGGTGGTGGACGCCTTCGGCGATACAGCCACTTCGGGGAGCTTGACAATCAAGATCATCGCGCCGACGATCACGTTCCCGGCATCGCTGCCAGGTGGAACTGTGGGTACGGCCTACACGGGTAGCGTGGCGGCGACTGGTCCGGTGGGCGCGACCACCTACAGTCTGGCCAGCGGCGCGCTGCCGCCCGATCTGAGCCTGAATACAAGCACCGGCGCAATTACCGGAACACCGAAAGCTTCCGACGCGGGAACCTTTACGTTCACGGTGAAGGTGGTGGACGCCTTCGGCGATACAGCCACTTCGGGCTCGCTAAGCATCACCATCACCGCTCCGACGATCACCTTCCCGACAGCTTTGTCCGGCGGCACGGTCGGTACGGCTTACAACGGCAGCGTTGCCGCCACGGGCCCAGTCGGCGCGACGACGTACACCCTCGCCAGCGGCTCGCTGGGATCGGACCTCAGCCTGAACTCAAGCACCGGCGCCATCACTGGCACGCCCAAGGCGTCTGATGTCGGCACGCTCACCTTTACGGTCAAGGTGGTTGACGCCTACGGAGACACAGCGACTTCCGGAAGCCTGAGCATCGCGATCGCCGCCGCTCCGGCGATCACCTTCGGCGCGGCGCCGACCGGCACCGCGACCGTTGGCGTTGCTTATTCAAGCGCCTTGAGCGCCAGCGGCGGCGCCGGCGCGCTCACTTACAGCATCTCCAGCGGTTCGCTTCCTGGCGGGCTGAGCCTGAACGGAAGCACGGGCGCAATCACCGGCACGCCTACTGCGGTCGGTCCCGTGACTTTCACGGCGAAGGCGCAGGATGGTTTCGGCGACACCCCGGCCACGCAAAACTACACCATTACCGTCAACCCCGGCGCGGCGACGCACTTTGCCGTCGCCCTCACCTCGTCTTCGACCATCACGGCGGGCGGCACGGTGAGCTTCAAAGTCACCGCGCTCGACGCGGGCGGCAACACCGCCACCGGCTACTCCGGAACCGTGATGTTCACGAGCACCGACAGCCAGGCGGCGCTGCCGGCGAATTCAACCTTAGCCAGCGGTGTCGGCAGCTTCTCGGCGACGCTGAAAACCGCGGGTTCACAGACCATCACTGCTACCGATACAACCAATGCGACAGTTACCGGAACATCGGGCGCGGTTACGGTGAATCCCGGCGCCGCAGCCGCACTCCTGGTCACGGCGCCTGCCACAGCCACAACGAACGTCGCCTTCAGTTTCACCGTGACGGCGAAGGACAGCTACAACAACACCGCAACCGGTTTCGCAGATACGGTCAATTTCTCCAGCACCGATAGCTCGGCCGTATTGCCCTCTCCATCGACGCTCACCAACGGGACCGGCGCCTTCTCCGCGACACTGAAGACCAGCGGAAGCCAGACCATCACCGCGACGGACAGCGCCAATTCGTCGGTTAAGGGCACGTCGAGCTCAATTGCCGTCTCGACCACGGTGATCATCACCACCGCCGCCATTGGGCCATTCGACTCGGGCCAGACAGTTTCGCAGACCCTCAATGGGTCGGGCGGCTCCGGCAACAGCGCCAACTACAATTGGAGCTGGGTGGCAGCTTCCGGTTCCAGCATTCCTCCGGGGCTGAGCCTGTCCACGGCCGGCGTCATCACCGGCACGCCCACCACTGCCGGCACGTACACCGTGTCTGTCACCGTGAAAGATACGGGCGTCACCCCGAACCAGACTTACTCGCAGAACTTCACCAT
>JASHTU010000060.1 GCA_030040395.1 Acidobacteriaceae bacterium | reverse complement strand
GCGGGGAGCGCGCGGCGCCGCCAAGCCACGATTATGGATGCGATGGCGACGGCGATCATGGAGACGGCAATCCACGAGGCCTGGCGCAACACCACGTCGTGCGCCGCGAGCGTGGGGTTGGCGTGGCGGGCGAAAAGCCAACTGTTCTCGAAGTTGTAGCCGGGGTCGTCGGTGGCCTGGCGGATATCCACCCAGCGGCGCTCGAGGGCGGCGGGAAGCAAGTAAAACGCGGTCAGGCCGAGGCCGAGCACGGTAGCGAGAGCGCCGCGAAGCGCAGGGGCCCAGGATTTGCGGACGAGAGCCGCGAGCAGGGCGACAGCGGCAAGAAGATAGCTGGCGATGACACCCAAAGGCGGATTCGAGAGCCACGCGGCGGCGAGCGCGAGGGCGAGGGTCGCGGTGGAACCCGACAAGGCGCGGCGCAGGAGGGGGGCGGAGGGACGACGCTCGCGGAGCGCGAAGAGAACCAGGAGCGGGAGCCACACGCCACCGGTGAACTCAGGGAACGCGGCGCGCTCATAAGCGGTGAAGAGGGCAAAGCCGGAGAAGATGCAAGCGCAACCGGCCAGGGTGGCGACAGCGTCGCTGCAGGCTTGGAGAGCGAGAGCGCGTGTGGCGAGGCCTGCGCCGGCGAGACAGAGGAAGGTGAGGACAATGGGCACAACATGCCAGGGCATGAGGAAGCCAAGCGCCGCGCCGAGCATCCAGGTGAGGGGAGGGTAGAAGACGAAGCGCGGCTCGCCGGCGCCGTAGTTGGCGCTGGGCGTCCAGTGCGGATAAAAAATACCGTGGCGCCAGGCGTTCTGGGCGTCGAGCCAGGAGACGAGGTGAACGTCGAAGTCGTGGCCGCAGGAGTTGCCGCGGATGAACTGCGGGGCGACGGCGACAAAGGCGGCGAGAAGGATCAGGGCCGGACCGGTGAACGCCGGGAAACGCATGGGTCTCCCATATCCCAAAAGCGGGACATGGGGCGCCCGAGTTGCCGGATGCAAAGACGAGGGTTGCGGCATCCCTGATCCCTGATCGCCGGTTCCTAGATCCTGGTTTTTCATGGCAGCAGGCGGAGGGTGTGGGTGGTTTGCGCGGCAACGGCCGCGGGACTGAAAGGCAGAGGGAAGGTGGATCCGTTGTACCAGTCATTCCACTGGTCACGGAAATAAGGGTCTAGCGGGTCGCTGCTTTCGCCCATCACGATATTTTCAGTTGAGCCGTCGATGTTGCTCCAGTCCATGGTGAAGCGCTGCGAGGGACCGATGAAGGGGCTCACCTGTTTCACGGTGGTAGTGTCGCCGCTTATGGGCTGGGGCCCGGTTCCGGCGACGCGGCCTACGAAGGGCAGAAAATGGGCCAGCGGATTTTCGACGTCGACGACGTGCCAGTCACCGTAATCCCACTTGGCCAGGTTGAAAGGCGCTTTGCCGTTCTGGATACCTCTGCGCACGGCTTCGGTTAGGAGCGCGTTCCAGTCTTTGAAGCCGGGCGGGAGCCAGCGGAGCTCGGCGTTCATCACGATCTGTTCTTCGGCAAAGAGGGACTCGCCCCAGTGGTAGTCGGTCCAGAGATCGCCGAGCTTGGGCTTGAGAATCAGCGGCCAGAGCGCCTGGCGGGCGCGGTCGACGACCGACGGAGCGGCGGAGTCGATGGTGAGGCGGCCGTCCCAGGTGCGCATGAGGTCGGCGGCCTGGCGCAGGCGTGCGTCCGCGTTGGGCGTGTGGTCGATGGCGTAGGAGAAGCGCTGGGCGAACTCCTGATCGACTTCGCTGTAGATGTCGGTTTGCACGGCCAGCAGGTTCTGCGGCGTGAGACCATTGCGGCCATCGAGCAGCCGGTAGATGCGCTCGATGCGGTAGGGTTCGATCCACTCAAGGGTCAAAGGATAGGGCGATTGCGGCGTGGTGACGCGGGAGTTGGCCGTGGCTAAGAAGCCGGAGGGCGGATCGAAGGCGTTGGGCATGTCGTCGAAGGGAATGTAACCGGCCCACTCGTGCGCGTTATCGGTGATAGGCACGCCCATCAAGCCCCCGGGCCGCAATGGAACGCGGCCGACGGCGTGGTAGGCGATGTGGCCCTGATCGTCGGAGTAGACAAGATTTTGCGTGGGCCAGCTCCAGCCCGCAATGGCCTGCGAAAATTCTGTCCAGTTCGCGGCGTTGTTCATGGCGTAAAGGGGAATGTCATTGACCGAGGGGTCGTACAAGGTCCATTTGAGGGCGATGGGCACGGTTTCCTTGGGAATGATGGCGTTCATCAGCGGGCCGTGATCGGTGGATCGAACCACGACTGTGACATCGCGGCCCAGGCGGACGTGAATGACCTCGCGGTCGAGGGCAAGAGGCTTCCACGCGCCATCGGCGGCCAGGTAGTTGCCGTTGCCGTCGAGTTTTTCGACGTAGAGGTCCTGGACGTCGGCGTAGAGATCGGTGAATCCCCAGGCGACGTGCTCATTGTGGCCGGCGATGATGAAGGGAATTCCAGGGAGGGTGACGCCCGTGGCGTTAAAGCCGGGCGCGCGCAGAGCGGCCATGTACCAGATATTGGGCTCGGTGAGCGCGATGTGCATATCGTTGGACAGTAGCGGCTTGCCGCTCGCGGTGTGGGCGCCGGAGATGACCCAGTTGTTGGACCCCACGGCGCAGCCGCCGCAATGGTTCATGCCCAGGGCTTGGAGCGCCTCGCGCGTGTTGGGGGCGAGGGGCGGAGCGGGCGGGAGTGGCGAGGTGGTTGGAGCAATCCTCGTTTCCGCAGGGCTGGTTTCCGCAGGATCGTCGGGGACGGGCGGCGGCGCGGGCTGTGGCTTGGTAAAATCCACATCGACGCCGGTGGGTGGATGGTCGCGCCACGAGCCAACGGGGTAGAGATCGGCCTCGAGTTGCGGGTTGCGGAGACGCGCGGAGATCCAGGATCGCGTGAGCTTGTTGGCGGCGTGCGTGTCGAGCTCCTGCACCTCCATCATCCCCACGCTCACGCTGTCGACGCCCGTCCACGGCTGCGGGCGATACATGAGCAGCTTGAATTCCACGGGGAGCGAGTGGGACTTTTCGCATTGCTCGATGTAAAGATTCACACCGCGTGTGTAGTCATCGAGGCGCTTGCGGTCCGCGGAGGGCAGGTGGGAAAAAACGCGTTGGGCGGCCATGCGAATCTGGAGAACGCGCTGGATTTTGTCGTGCTCGACGAGGGGCGGCCCCATGATTTCGGCCAGATTGCCGTCGGCGTTGCGGCGGTAAAGGTCCATTTGCCAGAGGCGGTCCTGCGCGGTGACGTAGCCTTGGGCTTCAAAGAGATCGTCTTGCGTGGCTGCGTCGATGTGAGGCACGCCGTGGGCGTCGCGCCGGACGATGACGGGCGCGGAAAGACCCGGCAGGCGGAGCGAGCCATCCATCAGGGGCAGCTCCGCAATGGCGGCGGCGCGCAGCCACAGTACGCCGGCGATTCCGCCCACGACTGCGACGCCCAGCAGAGACACCACCGTGAGGACGAGAATCCGCAGCTTGGGGTGTTTGCGGGAGGGTGCTGGCGGCGCAACTCCGCGCCTGGTGCGGAAAGGGATGGGTTCCGGCATCGGTCACGATCAGGATAACGCGGGGGCGGAGTCACGCCTTTCTGAGCTAGGGCTCGGCCAGGAAGCTTTGTTGCTCCAATGCGGCCGGAGCCGTGTCGGCTGCTGAATTCGCATCCGGCGGTGACAAGCTTGGCGCAGGCGTCGCGACCGTGTTTTTGCGCCTGTAGATGGCGACGAGGATCGCGAGCAGCAAGAGAATGACGGCGATCACCAGCAGGCTGCCTTCGGGGCCGTCCTTTCCGCCGCTCCACAGCGCATTGCCGGCCGGCGTTGAGGCGAACAGATGGCCGCGCGCCACCAAGCCGCTGTCGGCCGTGCCATAGAAGTAGGTTTCGCCCCAGTCCCAGCCGGCGTGGCAGCCGATGGCCCACCACGCCGAGCCGGTGGCCCAGATGCTGACGCAAAAGACAAACCCGATGGCCGCGGCGGCGAAGATGCCGATCCAGTTTTCGCCACCGTTGCCGGTATGCAGAAAGCCGAAGAGCGTGGAAGTGACCCAGGCCGCCTGCCAGAAGGCGCTGCGTGCGGCAGCTTTTCGGTGAAGGATATAGCAAGGAACAACGCCGAGAAGGGCGATGGCGTAGTCGCCCCAAACGCCATTGCCTTTGGCGCGCACGACCAGATCAAGGCAGACGGCCGCATTAGCGGCCAGCGCCCACCAGAAGTTGACGCCACGGGTGAGCGTGAATTGCAGATAACAGCGGAAGACTCCCTCTTCAACGCAACCCACCAGCAGAAATGCGCAGGCCCACAAGAGCGCGTAGCGGAAAAGTTGGCCGGCGGATAGCGACTGCGGTGCGAGGCGCAGCCAGTGGCCCCAGGCCAGTGCGCCGATGAGCGCCGAGAGAGCCGCAAAGCCCAGCCCCAAGCCGGAGAAAAAATGCAGCGGACGGCGCGGGCCGCGGAGGTTGAAGTCGAGAAGGCGCCGCTGCTCGACGAGGGCCACAATGGCGGCGGCGGCGAGCATGGCGAGAAAGAGAATGAGCTCGGAAAAGATCGCTCTTCCGGCGGTCGCGACGGTGGGGCGCTTTTTGGCGACCAGGTGGGCTTGGGCAAAGACGAATCCAATCGCGATCAGGAACAGAGTGAACAGGGAGGTGAAGAGCAGCACAGACCAGCCGGCGCGCAGCCCCTGGCCGCCCACAAACATCCATCGCAAACCCCGGTATGGCTCGGGAGGGCCAAGCGGGCCGGGCGGAAGATACGCGCCGGGCTCGGATGGTTCGATGACTCCGGCGCTGTTTTGATCTGAGGCTGTTGGCGGCTGCGTCTTGGGCTCCATGGCTCTGGTGTTTCCTTTAAGAATTCTGATTGTTGCATTCTATCGGGAAACGAGGAGCCACGAAAGAAAGGGCCCGATCCGCAGCCGGTTGGTGGAGACGCCAATGGCTTACTATTGCGTTTCGCCTTGCTGGCCGGCCACCTGGATGTAGTTCTTCACACTGAAGACGCCGGGAACGCTATTTGCCCGCATGTAGGCGATCTGTTTGTCGGCCGTGCTGTCGACCGTGCCATACAGCTCGACGTGCCCGTTCTGCACCGAGATGCGAATGGGCCGGACGGGGTCGATGGCGTACTTTTGCAGAGCCGGATAGCCATAAATGGCGCGCGCCACGGCCATGCGGGCGTCCCAATCCATCTCCGAGACGGGATCGACCTCGATGTCGTCGATCACGTCCTTGACGCCGGGCGTAGTGGAGGCCAGGGCGAGGGCGGAATCGCGGTTGGGATAATCATGGGCATGACCGCCGAGCGTGACTACGCCGTCTTGAACCTGGAGGGTGATGGCGTCAAAGAGATTGCCGTATCCCTCTCGGTTGTAGGCCAGCCCGGGGCCGAGCTTCTTCACGATCTCTTCGTCGGAGAGAGCGGGTCCGGCGACTTGGATTTGGTTGCGAACTGCCTTGACGCCCTTGGCGTGCAGCGCGCGTTTTTCGGCGTCAGCCTTGTATTCGTAGAGGCTGACTGTGCCGGTGAGGGTCGCGATGCCATCGGGATCCACGCTTACCTGCACGTTCTTGAACTGAGATTTGTCCAGTTTGGCTTGCGTGGCGCCGGTAGCGCTCTGCGCATCGCCCGCGCCGGCC
>JASHTU010000643.1 GCA_030040395.1 Acidobacteriaceae bacterium | reverse complement strand
CCGCGCCTGCTGACGGACGACGGCGATCAGGATGTGGCCGAATTGCATGAGCGCGAAGATCTTCTCCTGGACCACTACAGCTGGATCGATGAGTCCAAGAGCAAAGTCCGCATTCCCATTGACCGCGCCATGCAGTTGATCGCACAGCGCGGCCTGCCGGTGGCTCCGCCCTTCGCCGCGCCGCCGCCGATGACCGGCGAAGTGCGGCCGGAAGTAACCATGCCGCTCACCGACGGATTTGCACGCACCGCGTACGAGCAGCAATTGCCGGAGTCGGCAGGCAACAACGTAAACGGCGAGCCGAGGCGTTAACCGGCATGGCGGCGCCAGCGCGCAGAAATGCTTCGCGGCCGCTCGGCAGAAAACCAAACGCACCAAGAACGCGATTGCGGCCGCTGGCGGGCCGGGATGGCAGAAGGGAGCAGAGAGCAGATGAGATCGATTGACGTAAGCCGGAGAAAGTGGCCCGCGGCGGCGACCGTGGCGGTCGCCCTCTATCTCGCCGCTCCGCTTCTCGTCGCCCAGATTTCAACCTACGGCGACAAGGGTCTGCCGGCGATCAACACCACGCCCGCGGGTCCGTCGAACACCAAGCCGTCGATTCTCGGCGCGGTCGCCATTGACCAGCACCTCAATGACCAGCTTCCCTTGAACCTCACCTTCACCGACGACACCGGAGAGCAGGTTCCACTGGGCAGCTACTTTGGCAAGAAACCGGCTATCTTGGCCCTGGTCTATTACCGCTGCCCGATGCTGTGCTCGCAGGAGATGGAGGGTTTGACCAGCGCGCTGATGATGATCAACTTCCGCCCCGGCAAGGACTTCAACATCATCGTCATCAGCATCGATCCCACAGAGACGACGGCGATGGCCGCGGCCAAGAAACGGGAATACGTGAAAATGTACGGCCATCCCGAGACCGCCAACGGCTGGCACTTCATGACCGGGACCCAGGCGAACATCGACAAGATCACTTCGGCGGTGGGCTTTAAATACGTCAAATTCAAGGTTCCTGGAACCAATGTCACGCAGTTTGCCCACGCCAGCTCGATTCAGATTGTGACTCCACAAGGCAAACTGGCGCAGTACTACATGGGTGTGGAGTATTCGCCCAAGGACATGCTCCTGGGACTGGATGAGGCCTCGGACAACCGCATCGGCTCGCCGGTCGACAACATACTGACCTACTGCTTTCACTACGATCCGCGCACCAACACGCACGATCTGATCATCTCGCGGGTGGTGGAGATGGGAGGGCTTTTGACCATGCTGATCCTGGGCGGATTCATGACGGTGATGTTCCGCCGTGATTATCAGCAGGGCCACGCCACGGCGGCGACATCGCAGGTGACCGGGAAGAGGGTGAACGGATAACGGAATGAACTACATCAGTCCAGTACTTTGGCAATTCTTAAGCAGATGGCTGCACGACTTTCCGCTGTTTCCGCCCGAGGCGTCGACCATCGCGCCGCAAGCGGATGCGCTATTTTTCTTCATGATTCTGGTGAGCCTGGTCGGACTCACCGTAGTGGTGCTGCTGATCGTCGGCTTTTCCCTGCTCTATCACAAACGGCGCCATCCCCACGCCGTCCAGATCGAGGGCTCCACGCTCCTCGAAGCCACCTGGACCATTATTCCTCTCGGCCTCTTTCTGATTATCTTTGTCTGGGGCGCGCTGATTTATTTCCGAATCTACACCCCGCCCGCCAACGCCCTGAACATTTACGTGGTGGGCAAACAGTGGATGTGGAAGGTCGAGCATCCCGGGGGCCAGCATGAGATCGATGCGCTGCACGTGCCCACCGGCCGCGCCGTGCAATTGACGCTGATTTCACAGGACGTCTTTCACAGCTTTTCGATTCCCGCCTTCCGCGTCAAGCGCGAAGCCATTCCCGGCCGCTACACCACGGTCTGGTTCCAGGCCACCACGCCCGGGACCTATCACCTGTTCTGCACTCAATATTGCGGCACCAACCATTCGCATATGATCGGTGACGTGGTGGTGATGACGCCCGACGATTATCGGAAATGGCTGCAGGGCTCAACCAGCGGCGCCTCGCTGGCCCAGAACGGCGAGCGGCTCTTCGCCAGCCTGAGCTGCAACGCCTGCCACAACGCGCAGGCTGACGCGCGCGGTCCCAACCTGGTGGGCGTCTACGGCTCCCAGCTAACGCTTGCCAGCGGTCAAACCGTGACGGTTGACGACGCCTTCCTGCGTCAGACCATCTTGAACCCATCCCAGGGGGTGACCCAGGGCTACGCGACGATTATGCCCACCTACCAGGGCCAGATCAGCGAGGAGGGCGTGATCGCGCTGGTCGAGTACCTCAAGAACCTGACCACTGACTACCGTCTGCAACAGACATTGAACACCACCGAAATTCCTCCGCAAATCGAGGGTAAGGCGGCCGGGAACGGTTCCGCCGGATCACAGGGGGTCAAGCCATGAGCGCTGCAACCATCGTCAGTCTTCCCGATCAGTCGACAGCCAGGATTCCCAAGGTGAACTTCCTGACCAAAGAGAACGGTATGCTCAGTTGGCTGCTGACCGGCGACCATAAGCGGATCGCAACTCTGTACCTGATATCGATCACGTTTTTCTTCTTTATTGGGGGAGCGCTGGCGGCGCTCATCCGCCTCCAGTTGCTCACCCCGCAAGCCGAACTGATGGCCACCGACACCTATGACAAGGTGTTTTCAATGCACGGCCTGATCATGG
>JASHTU010000642.1 GCA_030040395.1 Acidobacteriaceae bacterium | reverse complement strand
TTCGCTGTATGAGTTTTACGGGGCCGTGGGAAGCATTTTTGTGGGCAACTACCCGAACCTGATGAATCCCATTTTGGGGATCAAGGACCCCAGCAATCCGAAGGCGGCGTTGACGGGCAACAAGGGGATTTTCCGGGGCGCAGGCGGCGACTATATTCCCACCCTCGATCCGTCGCAGATTGCGATCAACTACTTGCAGCCGGGCGAGGACGGGATTCCGGTGTCAACAGGCAGCGATCCGCAGGACATTTACGAGACCGACTTTGCACCGACCGACCAGCGCAACATCTTTCGGCAGCCGTTCCAGAAGCGGCTGGATCTCTCGATCCGTAAGAGTTTCAGGGTGACGGAGAAGTACAGCCTGGATTATGCGTTCAACGTCTTCAACGTATTTAACACGAGCAGCCTGGACGTGCCGCAAAACCAGACGCAGGTGGGGCAGGCGAGCGCCTGTTCCAACAACGCGATAGCCAATGATTACTGCGATACGAGCTATCTGGCCTATGGCCAGGTAGTGACCAGCAACAGCTCGACCGATCAGCAGTCGGCATTGCAAAATCTGTACAAGCTGCCGGTGGTGAACGGAACGGGTAGATCGCTGACGGTGCCGACCACGCTGACCAACGGGCAAGGGCCGTGCACTACGTATGGATACGCGTCGACGGCGGGCTGCCCCAACAACGGCGCGACATTCGGCTCGATTACGAGCCTGATTGGCGGTGGGCGGGCGATCACCATGGGCATTCACATCACGTATTGAGCTCCTTGTTTTGCGGTCCGCGCCGCATCGGGGTTTCATCGAAAGCCCCGATGCGCGCGAGGTTTTCCACAACTCTGCTCGAAAACCCTCCCAATCGGGCCATCTTCTCCGCTTGGAAACAAGGTCTCCCTTGGAGTACACTATCTGCACTATTCCGGAGAAGGGGATGAGCAACGCACCGTCTGCGCATGAGAGTGCGCGGGGCTGCGGCTGAGGCGCATTCGACGCACCGGGCGTCAAGGAATTTCAGCAGCCGGGCGGGCCGATTCAACGCCCTGATGGACGGAGGCGGAAGGCGCATTTCAGCTTGCCGGCGGCAGCCGGCATCGCCCTCCGGTCCTTGCTGCGTTGCTCGATTGCAGATCCGGTGAGGGCATGGGCACAGAGAATCGATCCCGTTGGATGGGCTGCTGCGATTTCGATTGCGTTCGAAGGGAAACGCAACGCGGCCGTCGAATTCCGACGCTCCCCTTCGACCGGCTGGCGCCCAACTCCAGTTCACAAGCTATTCACATGGATTTTATAGGGTTGCACGTAGAGAAATCGCTACGCCAAGGCAGGGTGCGGCGCCGCGTGCGCCGGAGGTTGCACTCCACCGACGGCGAGATTTCTCTTCGGCCTGGCGCGCTATCCATTGCGCCGATCAATCGCCATGGAGCGCGACCGTTCACTTCACTTTGTCACCGTTTGGGAGAGCCATTATGACAACGAATCGAATCTGCAAGGGCATTCTGTGCCTGGCGCTGCTTGTCTTGACCGTATTTTCGCGCCCGGTTGCCTTGAACGCGCAGTCCACGACGCAAGGGGCAATCGCGGGCACCGTGATGGATCCTTCAGGGGCTGTAATCGGGGGAGCCGTTATCACCATTCAGAACACAGCCACCAACGCGCAATTCAAGGCGACAGCGGATGGGAGCGGGTTTTTCAACGTTCCGCTGCTGGAGCCCGGGACTTATGAGGTTTCAGTCACGGCGCCCGGCTTCGCGTCCTATCGGGCCGAAAACGTGTTGGTGGTGGTGAGCCAGTTGACCACGGTGAATCCGCGCCTAGCGGTCGCGTCGTCATCGACCGAGGTGGTGGTGACCGAGCAAACGCCGGAGATGAACACGCAATCGCCGGACTTCACCGACACCCTGAACACGCGGGCGCTGGCTTCGATTCCCATCAACAACCGGAGGTGGTCGAGTTTGGCGATGACCACGCCGGGAGTGGTGTCGGACGCCAACGGTTTCGGTTTGGTAAGCATTCGCGGAGTCAGCCCGATTTTGAACAATGTGGAAATCGACGGCGCGGATGACAACAGCGCCTTCTGGTCGGAAGAGCGCGGGCGCACACGTGAGGCGTATTCGACTTCAGGCAGCGCGGTGCGGGAGTTCGCGGTAAATACCGGCGTCTACTCGGCCGAATATGGGCGGGCCGCCGGGGGCGTGATCAACTCCGTGACCAAGAGCGGGACGAACCAGATTCACGGGCAGGCGTACTTTTATGACCGGGAGAGCAACTGGAACGCTTTTAACGATTACGCCACCATTGTGAATTCGTCAGGCCAGTCGGAGCACATCAAGCCCGAAGACCTGCGGAAGATTTATGGATTCACCATGGGAGGGCCGCTGAGGCGAAACAAGCTCTTCTGGATCTACACTTACGACCAGCACACGCGCGTGTTTCCAGTTGTGGGCATTCCGTATAACTCGACCCAGTTTTATACGCTGCCGGCGGCAACGCTTCCGACCGGCGCCACGTGCTACCTGACCGGCTCGAGCACGCCACCGACGGTCAGCTATCAGAACGGCTATTTGGTTGGGGACTCGTCGACTCAGGATGCGGAGGCCTGCACGCTGGCCGCGCGGCAGAGCATCGGCTATACGCAGGCGGCGTACGAATGGGCGGCGCTCATCAACGGCAGCGCCAACACGACGATCGGCAATTATCCGGGCGCAAATGCGATTTCAGATTTGGGCCTGAGCTCGGATGTGGGGCAAGCGCCGCGCTTCGGCTACCAGGAGATCAACACGCCGAAGCTGGACTGGCAGATCAACGACAGAAACCATTGGAGCGCGCTGTTCCATCGCTTGCGGTGGGATTCGCCGGGCGGTGTGCAAACCGCGTCCACGGATTTCTACGCCCGCGATACGCAGGGCAACGACTTTGTGAAGCTGGACTACGGTCT
>JASHTU010000641.1 GCA_030040395.1 Acidobacteriaceae bacterium | reverse complement strand
GCGCTCGGTGACCGGCTCGACGCCGTTCTGGGCATTGACGACGATGATGGCGGACTCGACGGGCAGCAGGGCGGCGCGCGCCTCGTGGGTGAACATGTGGAAGCCGGGGGTGTCGAGGAGATTGACTTTGACGCCTTGCCACTCGGCAAAGGCTACGGCGTTCTGCATGGTCAGGCCGCGGGCCACCTCCTCTTCGTCGTACGCGGTAACGGCCGAGCCGTCTTCAACCCGGCCCTGGGTGGGGGTCATTTTGGCGGCATGCAGCATGGCGGCAATCAGCGTGGTCTTGCCGCTCTGCGCATGCCCCACTACAGCTACGTTGCGAATCTCACTTCCCTGGTAAGTTTTCATCATTTCTCCTTAGAATGTTCTGGCCACCTGCGGTGGGTCGCGCCTTCGGCCACCTGCGGTGGGGCTGACGCCTTTTGCCGGCACGCGCCAGAAAAAAGACGCGGGAACGGCCATCTGTGGTTACAAATATGCGGTTTGAATCGGGTGGTGATTCGGGGGGCATCTGCAACCGAAATTGCAGGGACGACTCGCGGACGCGCTTTGCAGCGTCCGGGCGGCCGGATTCTGGGGCCGCGGGTCCCGATCTCGCGTCTTCCTCGTCCATGCAGAGGTTTCGGGGCGGAGGGTTTCACGTCCGGCGCGCAGCGGATGGGTCGCCACGCGCTGCGAAGCGCCCTACGCTCGAAAGACGGATGCTATCACAGCCGGAGTGTGAACGTCCTGTGACACGGCCCGCGTCCGGCCAGCCTTCGGGGGCGAGCATGGGGCGCTTCAGGCCGGGCTGAAATCCCGCCAGAGCATACCGACAGACCAAGATGGCGCCTCAAGACGCCTCGTCAACGCGAAGCTCGCGCTAAACGCCGGTAATTCCAGAACCGCCAACCGTAAAGGCCTAGATTGAGAGCGCATACCGACACCCCGGCCAGGGTGATGGCCCATGCGGGCAGATTGGGATACACAAGCCGGTCGAGGGAAAGCAGGAGAAAGTCGCCGCGGTAGGCCGCCACTCCGGCCTTCATCTCAAAATGTTCTTCCAAAAGCGTGAGCGGGCAGGGCCACGGGCCCGCTTCCACCACGATCCCCCACACCAGCGCCAGGACATGCGCCGCAGTCCAGAAAGGCCGCCCCCGCGTAAAGAGGGCGCCGAATATGACCAGCACGATCCATGCCAGATGCGCCAGCAAAACCAGAGTGGCGGCGGTAGCCATGACGCGTAACTCTATCGTAGTGCTCTCCCAGGCCTTAAGCAGCCATTCCTCTCCGCGGTTGACCGGCTCCGCATCGACTCCCTGAATTTCCGAGGTGGGCCGGGTCCCGGTTCGGCTGGATTGGCCCCGGACGCTTGATGGACGCCGCGGAACCGCAGCCCCATCGATTGCGTACATCAGATCACTGTTCATTTGCGGACGCCGGCAGCGAGGATCGCACAGCCCGAGCTCCAGCAGAGGAATTCGATCAAGCAATTTTTCCTGTGGACTCAATGACTTCTGCGTTCCGCAAGTTTGGCGCCCGGCGTGCCCGTTCAAGGTTGAACGGCAATGCAAATGAGATTGAAGCGCGCGAGCATTCCCCTCGCGGAGGAGGTTGCATGACCGGCACGATGGATTACGAAGTGGCTCCGACGGTAGTAGCCTTGGCCGGGCCGGGTGAGGCCGTGGAATTGGTGCGGGGTAACGAGCAGCACTTGCTGGCGCGGCTGGCTCCGCTGGTGCGCCGGGAAAACGTGTCTCTCGATCTCGCTTCCGTCAAGCGCATTGACGCCGCCGGACTGGCTGCTCTTATCACCCTCTACACCGACGCCGCGAAGGCCGGCCACAGTTTCACCGTCGCGCGTCCTGGCCGCCACGTCCACGAGATTCTTGCCCTGGTAGGTCTGGACCGGATTCTGTTGGCTAAAGACAATGACGGGGCTCGATGCGGGGTGCGTTTCGAGGAGAGCGCGGCGTAACGCCGATCCCGAACCTGAAAGGGTGAGCTCCAATGCGGACATTAGGGCAGAATTTCCAATTTGCTTTCCGGCAAATGCGGCGGAATCGGGGCTTTACCGCGGCTGTCATGGTCACTTTGGCGCTCGCCATCGGCGCCAATACGGCTATCTTCTCCATCGTGAACGCGCTCATGCTCACGAGCCTGCCCTACCCGCATCCGGAGCGCATGGGCACGATTTTCCGAAGTGTTCAGGGACTGAGGCCCTATGACGGGCCTACCGGCATCGACGGCGAACAATGGGAGTTGCTGCGCGACAATGTGCCGGCGCTCATTTCCGCCATCTCGGGTTGGAGCTCCGGCGTGAATCTTCAAGCCGGCGCGCGGGTTGCCTACGTGCAGGACGGCCGCATTTCCCAGCATTATCTCGATGTGCTTGGCATTCATCTCGCCGCCGGCCGCAACTTTACCGCGGCGGAAGACCAGCCGCACGGACCCAACGCCGCCATCTTGAGCTACAGGCTGTGGCGCAACATCTTCGGCGGCGACCGCGGCATTGTGGGTCAGACAATTCATCTGAAGGGTGAGCTGTACACGGTGATTGGCGTCTTGCCGCAAGGGGCGGCGACGCCGTTGAATGCCGAGGTGTACACGGCGCTGCAGCCGAGCGCCAGCGGCGAGGGCGGCGGCACGAATTACGACGTGATTACACGCCTGCGCGACGGAGCCACATGGCTGGAGGCGAATGCGGAGATTAACCGCGCCTGGGCCGCTCCGGCAGCGAGCCTGGCGCGCGAAAACCGCGCTGAGCGGGTCTCGTTTTACTCCGTGCCGCTGCAACAAGGCGAGGCGGCTACGCTTCGCCTGAAGGCCGTGGCTTTGATGTTGGCTGCAGGATTGATCTTGCTGATCGCCTGCGCTAATCTGGCCGGGCTTACGCTGGTGCACGTGTCGAGGCGCACGCCGGAACTCGCGACACGGCTCGCGCTTGGCGCGTCGCATTGGCAGATTCAGAAGCAGCTTTGGATTGAGAACCTGGTGCTCGCCGTGGCGGGCGGAGCGGCCGGCGTGGGCGTGGGGTATTTGGCGCTGCGCGGATTGCTGGCGCTGCTGCCCTTGGGATTTTTGCCGGTGGCTGGCATCCCGCTTGACGGCCGGGTGCTGGCGTTTACGCTGGCTGTTTCGCTGCTCACGAGCATATTGTTCGGGATGCTGCCGGCGCTCGCCACGCGCCGGGTCGATCTTCGCTCCTCGATGGCGAGCCGCAGCGTTGCGAGCACAGAGCGGCTGCGCCTGCGCCAGGCGCTGATTGCGGGCGAGGTGGCTCTCACCGTGCTTCTGCTGGCTGGCGCCGGGTTGCTGGTTCGCACCTTGGTCCACCTTGAAACGCTGCCGCCGGGATTCAACGCCCACGGCGTGATGACGGCCAAAGCCTCGCTGGCCGACGCGCGCTTTCACGATCCGGCGGCGTTTCGTAAGCTGCTCGCCGAGAGCACCGAAGCGATGCGGCGCATTCCCGGTGTCGAAAACGCGGCGGTGGGACTGACGCTTCCGTATGAGCGCACGCTCAACGACCAGGTCACTCTGGCGGACGGTAAGGAGAGCGGCGAACACGTGGGCGCCGATTTTGTTTACGTGACCCCCGGCTATTTCAAGGCTCTGCAGATTCCGCTGCTTGCGGGACGCAGGTTTACCGGCTCCGACGGACCCAATACGCAGCCTGTCGCCATCGTCAACCATGCCTTCGCCGAAAAGTTCTATCACGGCGCGAATCCTGTCGGCCGCTCGCTCAATAGGGGCCCGGTGATCGTCGGCTTGGTGGGCGACGTGCAGCTTTCTTCGGGGCTTGATCCTGTGGCTCCGCTGCAAACGGAAGAGACGGTGTACGTGCCGGCGGCGCAAATGACGCAGCCCGCCTACCTTGCGGTGATCCACACCTGGTTCCAGCCCAGTTGGATCGTTCGCACTGCTGGCCCCATCGCAGGGCTCACGGCGCAAATGCAGCGGGCGCTGGCCAGCGCCGATCCTGGCTTGCCATTTTCAGGCTTTTACCGGATGAGCGACCTCGAGGCGCGGACGCTGGCCACGCAGCGCATCGAAGTGGCGCTGCTGGGCGCCATGGCCGCGCTGGCGCTGCTGCTCAGCGTGGTGGGGATTTTCGCCCTGGTGGCCAACATGGTGGCCCAGCGCACGCGAGAGATTGGGATTCGCGTCGCGCTCGGCTCCCCCATTCGCCGGGCCATGGTCCACATCGCAGCGCCGGGAATACGCGCCTCAGCGTGGGGACTCATCTTGGGTTTGATCTTGTGTGCGGGAGCTTTGCGGGTCCTGCGCAGCGTGCTGTATGGAGTGGGAGTCTACGACGGACCCACGATTCTCGCAGTGGTTGTGGCGCTCTCATCTGCAGCACTAATTGCCGCGGCCGTTCCCGCCCTACGGGTCGTGAGGATCGATCCGGCAGAAACCCTGCGCGACGAATAGAGACGACGGCTCCTCCACCGGCCGATGTGACGCATAGCACCGGCAGACGTATACTTGAGACACAATCAGCAGTAGTGAGTGCACCCCGCTCACAAGACGCAGTCGGAATGTCCGGTTGACTCGCGCGCTCAGCAGAAACGCGCATTGGAATCCTGAGCCCCCGATCCGTTACCCTGACCTAAGGACCGCCGTTGCGGAATGCGGGGCTCCCGGCGACCGGACCCCAGAAAGCGGCTCTTGCTTCCTGGGGCGGTAGCGACAGGCTTTTGCCGCCGGGGTGAAAATCCAAACAAAGGGAGACTTTTCCATGGCGCAAGGCGTTCTTGAGCAGGCGCCTGCCGAAATGGCAGGCTCGATGTCAACTCCTTCCCAAGCGGGCTCGATTGCAACCCAATACGTATATTTCTTCGGCGGCGGCAAGGCTGACGGTAATGGCCGCATGAAGGACGAGCTGGGCGGCAAAGGCGCCGGCCTCGCCGAGATGACCAACGCCGGCCTGCCCGTGCCTCCGGGATTCACCATTCAAACCGAGGCCTGCCGCGAATACATGCGCGGCAAACTGAGCCCGCAGATCGATAAGGAGATGAAGGCGGCTCTTGCGCAACTGGAAAAGATGCAAGGCCAGAAGCTGGGCGCGGGCGACAATCCGCTGCTGGTTTCTGTCCGCTCCGGCGCCAAATTTTCCATGCCCGGCATGATGGACACGATTCTCAACCTGGGCCTCAACGACCACGCCGTCGAGGCTCTCGCCAGGCGCAGTAGGAATCCGCGCTTCGCCTACGACTCCTATCGCCGCCTCATTCAGATGTTCGGCGACGTGGTGCTCGACATTCCCAAGAAAAAATTCGAGCACATCTTCGACAGTGTCAAGGCCGCCGAAAAAGTCAAATACGATTACGAGCTCCAGCCCGAGGCCCTCCAGAAGATCATCGAAGAGTACAAAAAGCTGGTGAAAAAGGAAACCGGCAAAGACTTTCCTCAAGACCCGAGGGAGCAGCTCGTGGCTGCCCGCGACGCAGTCTTCCGCAGTTGGCAGAATGAGAGGGCCAAAACCTATCGCCGCATCAACCGTATTGACGACTGGCTCGGCACCGCGGTCAACGTGCAGGCCATGGTGTTCGGCAACCTGGGCGACAATTCTGGCACCGGCGTGGGCTTTACGCGCAATCCCGCCACCGGCGAGCATGCCTTCTTCGGCGAATACCTGATGAACGCGCAGGGCGAGGATGTGGTTTCCGGCGTGCGCACGCCGCAGCCCATCAGCGAACTCGAGCGCGCTATGCCCAAGGTCTATGAGCAGTTGCGCGACATCACGCGGCGCATGGAGAAGCACTACCGCGACATGCAGGACTTCGAGTTCACCATTCAGGACGGTAAGCTCTACATGCTGCAAACCCGCAATGGCAAGCGCACGGGCCTGGCTGCGGTGCGCGTCGCCATCGACATGGTGCGCGAAGGCCTCATCACCCAA